>NZ_JBEZFH010000009.1:0-80912 GCF_040649355.1 Sphaerisporangium sp. NPDC049002
CGGCAGCGCCCTCGGGCAGCCGGGCCCGCTTGACCGCCCGGCCCTGCTCGTCCTGCACCTCCACGTCGTGATGGTCCTCAGCCCAGTCATCACCGACGAACAGCACCCGATCCTCCAACCCCTCGACTACACGATCAAGCAGCCTGCAGGAGCCGGTCGGCGTGCTAATGGACCAGTACTCACGCCCCCATAGGGGCGGGCACGACATCCCATCAGTGATCAAGGCCCCCGACCACGGGTGAGGGCACGGTCTGACCCCAGGACTCAAGATCGGTCCAGCGGTTGGAAGTACTCACTCACTCGCGGCTACCAGGCACCGAGTCTGCCCGATCAGCCGACCCGGTAGCTTCCATTAGCGGCGGTAGCCGGCCATGCTTTCGAGGCGGGCGACGCGGGCGGCCGTGGAGGGGTGGGTCGAGAACAGCCGTCCGACCCCCGCTCCGCGAAAGGGGTTGGCGATCATGAGGTGGGACGCCGAGGTCAGGCGGCTCTCCTCGGGGAGCGGCAGGCTGCGCGTTCCCAGCTCGATCTTGCGCAGCGCCGAAGCGAGCCCGAGGGGGTCACCGGTGAGCATGGCGCCCGACTCGTCGGCGTGGAACTCCCTGGACCGGGAGATCGCCATCTGGATCATGCCGGCCGCGACCGGGCCGAGGATCATCATCAGGAGGGCGCCGATGTAGCCCGGTCCCTCGTCGTCGTCGGAGCCGCCGAAGAAGACGGCGATGTAGCTGCAGTACGTGATGATCGTGGCGAGCGCCGCCGCGACCGAGGAGATCAGGATGTCGCGGTTGTAGACGTGGGACAGCTCGTGAGCGATCACGCCCCTGAGCTCCCGCTCGTTGAGCAGCTGCAGGATGCCGTACGTGACGCAGATCGACGCCCTGCGCGGGTTGCGCCCCGTGGCGAAGGCGTTGGGCTGCATGGTGGGCGAGATGTGGAGCCTCGGCATGGGCTGCCGCGCGTCCGTCGAGAGCTCCCGGACGATGCGGTACAACGCGGGCTGCTCGACCTCGCTGACCGGACGCGCCCGCATGGCGGACAGGGCGATGCGGTCGGAGAAGAAGTAGGCGACGCCGTTGGTCAGCAGAGCGATGAGGACGGCCAGCTGCACACCTCGGCCGCCTCCGAGCCACGCTCCCACCGCGAGGATCGCCGCGGACAGGGCGCCCAGAAGGACGGCGGTTCGCAGGCCGTTGTTGTGCACGCTTCCCCCTCTCGGATGCTGCGCTCTTCCCTGGCAACGTTCGCGGCCTGCTCAAACGTTCCCATCCCTGGTCAGACGAGGGTCAGTGCGCACGTCAGCGTACGGCGGACAGAACAAGCTGCGGCGCGACGGAGAAGGCCAGGGAGACAAGGAGCGCCACGGCGACGGCGATCGTCACCGGCCGCGTGGGGACACCTCGCCCTGGCACGGGCAGCGGCGCGGGGGCGAACAGGCGGGCGGTCCAGGCGATGTAGTAGTAGAGCCCGATGACCGTGTTGACCGCCAGGACCACGGCCAGCCAGCCGAGGCCACCGTGGACGATCTCCCGGAAGACGACGACCTTGGCGAACAGCCCCGCGAGCCCCGGCGGCAGCCCGGCCAGGCAGATCAGGAAGAACGCGAGCGCGAGCGCCGCCGCGGGGCTCCGGAACGCCAGCCCCCGATAGTCGTCCAGCTCGTCGCGCTCCCTGGTACGGCTCACCAGCATCACGACCGCGAAGGCGCCGGCGTTCATCGCGGCGTAGATCGCCAGGTACGCGATGGAGGCCGAGGCGGCCGACTTCCCCGCCACGCCGAGCGGAGCGAGGATGTAGCCGGACTGCGCGACCGACGACCACGCCAGCAGCCGTACGGCATGGCGTTGCCGCAGGGCCAGCAGGTTGCCGACGGTCATGGTCAGCACGGCGAGGACCGCCACGATCGGCGCCCAGAGCGCCGCGTGGCCCGCCAGCGCGATCGTCAGTACCACGATCAGACCGGCGAACCCGGCGGCCTTGGAGATCACCGAGAGCAGCGCCGCCACCGGCACGGGCGCGCCCTGGTAGACGTCTCCCGCCCAGAAGTGGAACGGGACGGCGGCCACCTTGAAGGCGAACCCGGCGAGCACGAGCACGACGGCGACCGTCAGCACCCCGCTGGGCACGCCCGCGGGCAAGGAGGCCAACTGCGCGGCTGGTGGGGAGCCGCCGAGCCTGGCGGCGACGCGGTCGAGATGGACGGCACCGGTCAGGCCGTACAGGAGCGAGACGCCGAAGAGCATGACCGCCGTGGAGATCACCGAGACCAGGAACAGCTTCAGCGCCGCCTCGGAGCCGCGCGCGTCGTAGCGCTTCAGGGCCGTCAGGGCGAAGACCGGAAGGGAGACGAGCTCCAGCGCGACGACCAACATGATCAGATCGCGGGACGCGGGAAGCGTGACGGCGCCGGTCAGCGTGCACAGCAGCAGGAAGTACCACTCGCCCGCCGGGATGCCGCCCTCGGCGAGCTGCGTCCAGGACAGGAGGACGACCACCACGGCGGTGGCGAGCACGACGGCGCCGAAGACGAGCGTCAGGTCGTCGACCACGAACGAGCACGACGGCCGCCCGCCCGCGGCATCGGCGGGCACGCAGAACGTGCGCGGCCGGGCGCCCCGCGCGGCCTGCGCCACGACGGCCGCCAGCGCGGCGAGCACGCCCGCCAGCGTGACCAGGCCGAGCGTGGGGAGGGTACGGGGCGTGCGCGGCAGGAAGGCGTCCAGCAGGAGCACAAGCCCGGCCGCCACCGCCAGGATCAGGGGTGGCGCGATCGCCGCGTAGTCGATGGACTGGGTCATGGCGCCCCCAGGAAGGCCCGGACGGCGGGATCGGTCACGGCGAGGAGCGCCTTCGGCCAGAGCCCCAGCGCCACCGTGAGGACGACCAAGGGAGTCCAGGCGGCCAGCTCGTACGGGCTCACATCGCCCAGCCGCGGGACGGGTTCGTCCGGCCTGCCGTGGGTGACACGGGAGAGCATGAGAAGGAAGTACGCGGCCGTCAGCACGGTGCCGATGCCGCCGACGACCATGAAGACGAGGAAGAGCGGCCGGGACAGGCCGGGAGCCGGGTGGAAGGCGCCGAGCAGTGCCAGCATCTCCCCCCAGAAGCCCGCGAGCCCGGGCAGTCCCAGCGAGGCGACGCAGGCGAACGTCAGCAGGGATCCCAGGTACGGCAGGCGGGCCAGCATGCCCCCGCCCAGCCGGGACATCTCCGACGTGCCGTACCGCTCCTTGATCGCCCCAGCGACGAAGAACAGCAGCCCGGTGATCAGCCCGTGGGCGATATTTCCGAACAATGCGGCATTCATCCCAACAGGCGTCAGCGTGGCCAGGCCCAGCAGGACGAACCCCATGTGCCCCACGGACGAGTACGCGATCATGCGCTTGAGGTCGCGCTGCGCCAGGCAGGCCAGCGAGCCGTACACGATCCCGACGACGGCGAAGGCCCCCAGCCAGGGGGCGAGCACCGCGGCCCCCTCGGGAAGGACGGGGATCGCGATGCGCACGAAGCCGTACGTGCCCATCTTGAGCAGCACGCCCGCGAGCAGCACCGATCCGACCGTCGGGGCCTCGGTGTGGGCGGCGGGGAGCCAGGTGTGCAGCGGCCACATCGGCGCCTTGACGGCCAGTCCCGCGCCCACGGCGAGGAACGCCAGGATCTGCGCCGCCCTCGGTATCCCGGCGCCGTGCGCCCCGGCCAGCCGGACCATGTCCAGCGTGCCGGTGTGGGCCCAGATCAGGAGCAGTCCGAGGAGCAGTACGGCCGAGCCGAGCAGCGTGTACAGGATGAACTTGACCGCCGCCCCCCTGCGTTCCTTGCCGCCCCAGATGGCGATCACGAAGTACATCGGGATCAGCACGATCTCGAAGAAGACGAAGAACAGCAGCAGGTCGAGCGCGAGGAACGTCCCGATCATGCCGACTTCGAGCACCAGCAGCGTGAAGGCCAGCGCCCCGGACCTGCCGCCTTCCGGCCGGTGCCGGACGAGGTACAGGAAGCACAGGAACGTCAGCAGCGCGGTGAGGACCACGAGCGGGAGCGACACCCCGTCCACGCCCAGGTGGAATCGCAGGTCCAGGCCGGGGATCCACGCATGGTCGATCTCGAACTGCGCCCGCGCCGCCCGGCCGTAGTCGAACGACCCGGCCAGCACGAGGGCCAGCACCAGCGTGACCCCGGAGACCGCCGGCCCGTACCACCGCAGAAGCCGCGCGGGCCGGGTGAGCAGCAGGAGAACGGCCGCGCCGGCCAGGGGGACGGCGAGGAGCCCGATGATGATCGCACTCATCCGAGCACCACCGCTCCCACCGCGATGATCAGCACGCCGGCGAGGACGCCCGTCAGGTAGAGCTGGGCGTTGCCCGTCTGCAGGCGCCGCAGCAGCCCCGAGACCCCGATCGCGACACCGCCCGAACCGCGGACCGCGCCGTCCACGACCGTGTCATCCGTACGGGCCACCAGGCGGGCCAGCCACAGGACCGGGACGACGAAGACCCTGTAGTACACGGAATCCACGTAGAACGCCTGCTCACAGGGCACCCGCAGCGGTCCCAGCAGGCGAGCGGGATCGGCCGCCGGGTCGGCGCGCCACGCCGCGTACACGGCACCGGCGCCGAGCAGCGCGACGAGGAGGCTGATCACCGCGGACGACCAGTCGACCAGGCCCACCCCGGCGAACCCGAGCAGCAGCGCGGGAACGGCCAGCACGCCTATCGGCCACAGCATCGACGCCGGGGCCTCACGACCGTCCCAGACGTGCGCGACCCCCGGCTCGGGCTCGGGCAGCGCGACCTGCCGCACACGGCTCTCGCCGAAGAAGGTCCGCAGCCAGGCGCGGGCCGCGTACGCGCCGGTCACGGCGACGGTGAGCAGCGCACAGCCGTACAGCAGCCAGGCCGCGGCGTCGGTCAGCGGCGCCCCCTCTGCCGCCGCGTGCTCGACGGCGGCCAGCACGGCGTCCTTGCTGAAGAAGCCGCTGGCCGGGGGCAGCCCCATCAGGGCGGCGAACCCGATGGTCATGGCGGGGAAGGTGACCGTCATGGAGCGCCGGAGCCCGCCCATGTCGCTCATCAGGTTCGACCCGACGACGTGGATCACCGCGCCCGCGCAGAGGAACAGCAGCGCCTTGAACGCCCCGTGCGTGACCAGGTGGAAGATCGCCGCCTGGTCGGAGCCGGCGGCCAGTGCTCCCGCCATGTACGCGAGCTGGCTGATCGTCGAGTAGGCGAGCACCCGTTTCAGGTCGTCCTGGGCCAGGGCGGCCAGCGCGGCGCCGAGCATCCCGGCGGACGCCAGCACCGCGAGCAGGTCGAGGGTCGGCCCGGCGCCCAGGAAGGCCGGGTAGAGCAGGGCGACGACGAAGATGCCGGCCGCGACCATGGTGGCGGCGTGGATGAGCGCGCTGATCGGCGTGGGACCGGCCATCGCGTCCGGCAGCCAGGTGTGCAGCGGCACCTGGGCGCTCTTGCCCGCGACTCCGAGGAGGAGCAGCATCGTCGCGGTCACCAGCGTGCCGGTGGACATGGTGGGCACTTTGGCGATCACGTCGTCGATCCGGAAGCCGCCGGCGGCGAAGCCGAGCGTGAAGATGCCGAACAGGAAGCCGACATCACCGAGGCGCGTGACGAGAAACGCCTTCACCGCCGCCCGCGAGTTCGCCCGGTCCTCCCACCAGTGGCCGATCAGCAGGTACGAGCACAGTCCCATGATCTCCCAGCCCACGTACAGGACCAGCAGGTCACCGGCGTAGACGACGAGCAGCATGGCGCTGGTGAACAGGCTGATGAAGGCGCTGAAGGAGGGGTAGCGCGGCTCGTGGCGCATGTATCCGATCGAATACACCTGCACCGCCAGCGCCACCACGGTCACCAGGACGGCGACGAGGGCCGCCAGGTCGTCCACGCGAAGACCCGCGGTGATCGGGATCGCGCCCGTGTCGATCACCGTGAGCGTGCCCTGGACGGCGGCGGGGAGCCGGCCCGTCCCGGCCGGGTGCTCCACGAAGGACGTGAACCGGCGTGGTGTGGTCGCCAGGTACGTCAGGAGCCAGATCGCCAGCGCGGCCGAGATCGCGGTGGGCACGACGGCGATCCACGCCGCCCTCCTGTAGACGGCGGGCTCGATCGACCCGGGCGGGCCGCCACCCCAGAGCCGCCGCGTACCCAGCAGCCCCGCCACCGCCGCCAGGAACGGCAGCAGGACGACGGCGCCTGCCACCCCGGTCACAGCGCACCGTCCCTCACCGGCACGGCGTCGGCGGCTGCCTCGGGCTCGGCGTCGGCGGGTTCGGAGAGATCGCGGACGTGGTCGATCTCGACGGTCCGCCGGTTGCGGAACACCGCGAGGACGATCGCCAGGCCCAGCCCGAGCTCCGCGGCGGCGATCACGATGACGAACAGGGTCAGT
Organism: Sphaerisporangium sp. NPDC049002; assembly: GCF_040649355.1. NCBI lineage: Bacteria > Bacillati > Actinomycetota > Actinomycetes > Streptosporangiales > Streptosporangiaceae > Sphaerisporangium > Sphaerisporangium sp. NPDC049002. The sequence continues at coordinate 6,406 of NZ_JBEZFH010000009.1, forward strand.
ACCTGGCCCCCGTGGAGCCTGTCCCTGAGCCACACGTCGAACGCGACGAGGTTCACGTTGACCGCGTTGAGCATCAGCTCCACCGACATCAGCACGAGGATCGTGTTGCGCCGGGCGAGCACGCCGTACACGCCGATCGAGAACAGCAGTGCGGCGAGCACGGCGGGATAGACGACGTGCACGTCAGTCCTTTCCGCCGATGTCGGTACGGGAGAGCACGATCGCGCCGATCAGCGCGGCGAGCAGCAGCACGGAAAGCGCTTCGAAGGGCAGCACCCAGTCCCTGAAGATGCTCGCCCCGAGCGACGAGGCGGCGCCGCCACCCGGCTCCAGCGGGGTGTAGGCGGTGCGGAAGCCCTCGATCACGGTGGTGACGAGAACGGCCGCCGTCGCCACCGAGACCACCAGGGCCGCCACCCTGTTACCCGAGTTCAGGTCGGTGGACGGGCCGATGGGCGCACGGGTCAGCATGATGCCGAAGAGCAGCAGCACCACGACCGCCCCGACGTAGATCAGGACCTGGACCCAGGCCACGAACTCGGCGGTGAGCACCAGGTAGCACCCGGCCAGCGCGCCGAACGAGACGACGAGCCACAGGGCCGCGTGCACGATCTGCCGGGTGGTGACGACCAGCAGCGCCGTCCCCGCCGCCATCACACCGAGCAGCAGGAAGACGACCTCCTGCGCGGTCGGCGGCCAGAGGCCCGGCACCGCCGACGTCACGACTCCCCCACCCTCACGACTCCGCCACCGTCCCAGACGACTCTGGCGGCTCCTTCCCCGTCCCCGGATCCTTCGACGGCTCGGGGGGTCCCGCGGGTGGTTCGGCAGGGGCCCGCTTCTTCGGCAGCGCGCCGGGGGGCCGGATCGCCCGAACGGCCGCCGCGCCACCACTCGGGCGGGCCGTACCCGGGCGTCCGGGGGCGGCCGTCTCCCGACGTTCGGAGATGGCCGTTTCCGGGCGTTCAGGGGTGGGCTTTTCCGGTCTTTCGCGAGGGGCCGTTTCCGGGCGTTCGGGGGTTGGCCTTTCCGGTCTTTCGGGGGCGGCCGCTTCCGGGCGTTCGGGGGCGGCCGTTCCCGGGCGTTCGGGGGTGGCCGGGCGGGCGGGCTTCGCCGTACCTCGCTCCGGGTCCTGACGGTCGCGAGCGGGACGGGCGGCGCCTCGGGAGGCCGCCGCGACCTCCTTGGGCGGCTCGGCGTTCGGCTCGTGCGGGGGCGGAACGGGGACCGTCTGGACCCATTCGCCGAGCCTGTCCTTCTCGTGAAGGAGGTTACGGATGTCGTACTCGGCGTACTCGAACTCCGGCGACCAGAAGAGCGCGTCGAACGGGCACACCTCGATGCAGATCCCGCAGTACATGCACAGCGAGAAGTCGATCGCGAACCGGTCGAGCACGTTGTGGGCGCGCGGACGCCCGCCCTCGGGGGCCGGCGCCGTCTCCTTGTGGGAGTCGATGTAGATGCACCAGTCGGGGCACTCCCTGGCGCACAGCATGCAGACCGTGCAGTTCTCCTCGACCAGGGCGATGACGCCGCGACCGCGGGGTGGCAGATCAGGGCGAACCTCGGGGTACTGCTGGGTGTCCGCCCTGCTCAGCATGTGGCGAAGGGTGACGGCCAGACCCTTCGCCAGCCCTTCTCCTGGTATACGAGCCACGGTTCAACATCATGGCCTACATGGGCGTCCTCGTGAATGCGCGAGCCCTCACCGGCTCCCGGTTTTCCTAAATCAGTCACGATTTTGGGGGATTTATCACCCCAACATGTGGTCCCTTTGGCCGATGCGGCACTCTGGGGAAGCCCGTATCCTTCGCGTTATGCACCCGACCAACGGCCACGGGGGCCCGGGATCGGGGCCGCCGGGAGGCCCTCCCCCTGAGCCAGGTGATCCGAACGGTCCGACCGCTCCACGGCCTCGCCAGACGAGCCGGCCGCTGCCGGGCACGACCCCGGCCCCTCAGGCCCGGCCGCACCAGGACCAGGGACCCACTCCCCATACGGCCCCCCGTTCCGAGCACGGCGCGCCGGCGCCGCACAACCAGCGTGGGCCCGAGCAGGGCCGGTCGCCGCACGGCCGGCCAGGCCCCGGGCAAGGGCGTTCTCCGTACGGCCGGCCCGGCCAGGAGCAGAGCCGTCCCCCCTACGCGCCGCAGGATCCCCGGAACGGCAACGGGCCGTTCCTTCCCCCGCATCCCGGCCAGCACGGTCTCGCGCCGTACAACCGGCCGGCTCCCGGGCCGCACGAACCGCGGACACCGAGTGATCCCCACGGGCACCTCCCCCAGCCGCCGCCGTTCCCGCCTCACGTTCCTCCGCCTCAGCCCCCGGGCGGCCCCGGCGCGGCCAGCGTGTTCTGGGCCCTCGCACCACTGCTCACGTGCGGTGTCGCGACGCCCTTCACCCTCGGGTACGCGGCGGCGAAGCTGCGGAGCACGATGATCGGCCTGTCGGCGGCGATCTACGCCATCGGCATGCTCACCCTCGTGGTCGCCGTGGTGACGGACGGCCCTGGCCCTTCACCAGCGTGGCTGGTGCTTGCCGCCATGCTCGGGTCGGGCGGGAGCTGGCTCGGAGGCACGATCCAGTCGCTGATCATCCGCAAGCAGGTCTTCGACCGCTCGGAATCCCCCAACGACCATGCCGTGGCCCACGCCCAGCATCGTCGCGAGCTCAGGCAGCAGGCCCGCGACCTCGTGGAACGCGACCCCGCGCTGGCCCGCGAGCTGCGCATCGGCCGCCCCGACCTCCCGCGCCAGTACGACGACGGCGGGCTGGTGGACATGAACCACGCGCCGGCCGAGGTGATCGCGAGCCTGCCGGGGATGACCACCGAGCTGGCGCGACGCGTGGTCGAGGCCAGGGCCGGCGTCGGGGGCTTCATCTCCGCCGAAGATGTGTCCATCGCCGTGGACCTTCCCCCGCAGATCACCGCTGACCTGGTCGAACTCACCATCTACCTTCCCTGACCGCCCGCACGCCCTCTTTCCCCGGCCGGACCGCACACGCACCGGACCGCGTCGCCGGATCGAACCTCGCTTTCGTGCCGTCCGGCCAGGGGCCCGGTCTCGGATCGTGAGATCCGGCCCGGGCCCCTGGCCGCTGCGGGGGTCTCGGCGGTATCACTGTGGCGGCAAAAACATGCGTAACGCGGGCTATCTCCGTATTCTTCGCGATATGCAGCTAGCCAGGCCCTCCCAGCCCAACACCGCGATCAGCCTCGTCTGGGCACTGGCTCCATTGTTCACCTGCGGGATCGCCACGCCGTTCACCATGGGTTACGCGGCCTTCCGCAAGCGCTCGCCGATGCTCGCGGTGGCCGCGCTGCTGTACTTCCTCAGCCTGTTCGTGCTCTGCGTGCTCGTTGTCGCCTACGGCAACGCGCCGACGTTCCCCGAGTGGGCGAGCCTCCTCGTCGTCCTCGGGTTGTTCACGATCTGGATCGGCGGGCTCATCCACTCCCTGGCGATCCGCTCGGCGGTCTTCGCACCGGGCGCTCCCCGCCCCGCGTCCTTCCCGCCGTCCCCGCCGCAGGCCTACCGCCCGGCGTCCTACCCGTCGGGGCCGTACCCCCCTCACGAGCCCGCGCCCCCGTACCAGAACCAGAACCAGAACCAGCAGCACACGGGCGGCCCTGCGAACCAGCAGCACCTCACCGGGCCTCCGAACCATCAGCGGCCCGAACCGGCCACGCAACGGCATCCGCATGCCACACCGCGGCCTCCGGCACAGCCTCACCCGCAACACCACTCCCAGGAGCAATACGGCCAGCAGCGGCCGCCTCAGGATCAGGAGCGGTACCAGCAGGGGCCCCGGCAGGATCACCGGCTGGTGCCGAACCCGATCACCACGGGCCCGCCCGCACCCAGCCAGGCGACCTTTCCCGGCTCCGCCTCGGGCAACACACCCGCCAGCGTGCAGGGCGCTTCGACGCTGCCCACACAGGCGCCCGGACCGCTGCCCGCCGGGGAGTCCGACCACATCGGGCGCTACCGCCTGATCGGAAGCCTCGGGCAAGGCGGCCAGGGCGCGGTCTACCTGGGTGAGGCGCCCGATGGCACCCGAGTCGCGATCAAGGTGCTGCACGCTCGCCTGGCCGCGGAGACCGGGGCCCAGCAGCGGTTCCTGCGCGAGGTCGAGGCCGCCCGGCGGGTCGCGCCGTTCTCCACCGCCCGCGTGATCGACGCCGATATCGCCGGCGAGCGTCTCTACATCGTGAGCGAGTACGTCGAGGGCTCGTCGCTGGAGCAGCTCGTACGGGAGCGCGGGCCGCGCGGCCACGACGGCCTGGTACGGCTCGCGCTCGGAACGGTCGGCGCCCTCGCCGCGATCCACCGCGCCGGCATCGTGCACCGCGACTTCAAGCCGAGCAACGTCCTGATCGGCGCCGACGGCCCCCGCGTGGTCGACTTCGGCATCGCCCGCGTGCTCGACAACGCCACCGCGACCTCCAGCGGTGTGATCGGCACCCCCGCCTACATGTCCCCCGAGCAGGTGTCGGGAGAGCGCGTCGGACCGGAGTCCGACGTGTTCAGCTGGGCCGCAACGATGATCTTCGCCGCGACGGGCAGCCCGGCCTTCGGAGAGGACAACATCGCGGCGGTGTTCAACCGCATCTTCACCAAGCAGCCTGATCTGTCCGCACTGCCCGACTCGCTGGCCCAGGTGGTCGGAAAGTGCCTGGAGAAGCGCCCGGAGGACCGCCCCACCGCCTCCGACGTCATGCTCGCCATCGTCCACTGACCGGCCCCACCCGACCGAGCCGCGTCCGCGAGGATCGTGGCCCTGCGAGATCGTGTTTGGAAGGCACGGCAAGCCGGGCACGCCGGGCGAGGTCGCGGCGGCCATCAGGTACCTCGCCTCCCCCGAGGCCGCGTACGTCACGGGTCAGATCCTCCACGTCAACGGCGGCACGATGCTGGGCCGCTGACGTCGCGGCGTCCCCTCAGCCGGCGAGGACCCTGACCACCCCGGTCAGGGCGAGCTGGAACAGCGCGAGCGGCACCAGGCCGATCCAGGCCAGCTTCTGCAGCTGGTCCGCACGGAGCCGGGGGAAGCTGACGCGGACCCAGATCACCACGAAGGCCAGCACGAAGATCTTGATCAGCGTCCAGACGGGGCCGGGCAGCAGGGGCCCGTGCCATCCTCCGAGGAACAGCACGGTGGTCAGCGCCGAGAGCACCACGATGCCGGCGTACTCGGCGAGCATGAACAGCGCGAACCGCATGCCGGTGTACTCCGTCATCGGGCCCATGATGATCTCGGATTCGGCGATCGGCATGTCGAAGGGCGGCCTGCGCAGCTCGGCGAGGCCGGCGACGAAGAACACCACCGCGCCGATCGCCTGCCACGGCAGCCACCACCACCGCCACGCCTCCACGATGCCCGGCAGGGACAGCGTGCCCGCCGCCATCGCGACCGACGACGCCGCGAGGACGAGCGGCAGCTCGTACGACATGAGCTGGGCCGCCGAGCGCATGCCGCCGAGCACGGAGTACTTGTTGGCCGACGACCAGCCCGCCATGATCGAGCCCAGCACGCCGATGCCCATCACCGCGAGCACGAAGAACAGCCCGGCGTCCAGGTCGGCGCCGAACAGGCCGGGGCCGACCGGGATGACGACCATCACGACGAGGTACGGCACCAGGGCCACGGCCGGTGCGAGGGAGAACACCCGGCGGTCGGCCGCCAGCGGGATGACGTCCTCCTTCTGGGCGAACTTCACGCCGTCGGCGATGAGCTGGGCCCAGCCGTGGAACCCGCCGGCGTACATGGGGCCGAGGCGCGACTGCATGTGGGCCATGGCCTTGTGCTCGGTCTGCCCGACGATCAGGGGCAGCGTCAGGAACGCGATGACGATCACCACGAGGCGGACGGCGACATCGAGCACCTCAGCCATCGCCCTCCTCCCCCCGCTCCGGCGGCTCCGGCCGCACGAGCCGCTCCGGCCGCGCCGGCTGCTCCGGACGTACGGGCTGCTCCGGACGTACGGGCTGCTCCGGCCGCGCGGGCCGTTCCGGTTGGGGGTCGCGTACGGCGCGGGGGCCGCGGACCGGTGGCGGCGTGGCCGCCGAGGGCCCCCAGTCGGTGGGCACGCCGGGCGGCAGGGTCTTGCGGCGGCTGGGCGAGCCCTGGCCCGACTCACCGGGCTCCTTGGCGCCCGGCCACGGCTTGGCCACCCGTGAGGCGAGGATGAAGTCCTTGCGGAGCGGGAAGCCCTCGAACCCGTCGGGCAGCAGCAGGGGCACCAGGTGGGGATGGCCCTCGAAGATCACCCCGAACATCTCGAAGGTCTCGCGCTCGTGCCAGTCGGCGCCCCGGTAGACGCCCGTGGCGCTCGGCAGCCGGGGGTCCTCGCGCGGCACCCGCGTGCGGAGCAGCAGATGGGCGTGCTCGACGGGGTCGAAGACGTGGGCGACGACGGAGAACCCGCCCGGGGGGTCGTCGACCCCGGTCAGCCAGTCGAAGAACACGCACCCGAGGTCGTCGCGGGCGAAGGTCAGCAGGTCGATCCAGTCGCCGGTGCCGACGTCGACGGTCGTCTCCCCGAACGCCTCGGAGACCTCGGCGCGCGAGCCGTACCGCTCCTCGATCGCGGCTCTCACCGGTTCACGTCCGGCCGGTGCTCCGGGGAGGCGTAGCGCTCGCCGAGCGACTCCCCGGCGATCTTCTCCTGGAGCTTCATGATGCCGTGCAGAAGCGCCTCGGGCCGTGGCGGGCAGCCCGGCACGTACACGTCGACCGGGATGATCTGGTCGACGCCCTTGGTCACGCAGTAGGAGTCCCAGTAGGGGCCGCCGCAGTTGGAGCAGGCGCCGAACGAGATGACGTACTTGGGGTCGGGCATCTGCTCGTACAGGCGCTTGACCGCCGGGGCCATCTTGTCGGTGACGGTGCCCGAGACGATCATGAGGTCGGCCTGCCTCGGCCCGTTGGCGAAGGGGATCACTCCGAACCGGATGAAGTCGTGACGGCCCATCGAGGTGGCGATGAACTCGATCGCGCAGCAGGCCAGCCCGAAGTTGAACACCCACAGCGAGTAGCGCCGCCCCCAGTTGAGTATGAAGCGCATCGGTTTGGGGGCGAGCCGGGACGCCGGCCCCACGGTGGGCATCGGGAGATCGCTGGCGGCCATGGAGCCATTCTCCCCTCTCCGTCAGGTCCAGGCGAGTACGCGCTTGCGCCAGGCATAAAGGATGCCGATGGCGATGAAAGCCAGGAAGACGAACATCTCGACCAGCGTGGCCATGCCGAAGCCCGGCGCGGCGAACACCGTCGCCCACGGGAACAGGAAAACGGCGTCGACGGCGAAGACGACATAGAGATAGGTGAAGACGTAGTACCTGATCTGGGACTGCGCCCAGCCCTCGCCGACGGGGTCGACCCCGCACTCGTAGGTCAGGGACTTCTCGGGGGTGGGGTGGCTCGGGCGGAGCATCCGGTTGGCGAACAGGGCCCCGCCGAAGATCGCGGCCCCGATGGCGAGCAGCACGGCGACGACAGCGTAAGAACCGAAATATCCGCTCATACAGCCTCCTCACCCATGCGGCCGGCGCGACGCGAGCGCGGCGACGATGCTCACCCGGCAGAACCGGCGCCTTGATGGTAGCCCTGCCGAGTGCGGCTCCCAAGGGGCGAGACCCCTGGTCGGGAAATCGCTTTCCGTCACCCAAGGACTACCCGTCGCGGTCAAAAGCCAGTCTCTCATCCCGCAAAATACAAGTAAATCCGCATATAGCGTGCTTAGTCTGGCAGCCATGTCCCGCCTGCTTCGCTCCGGAGGAATCGCGGTTCTGATCGCGGTCACCGCCGGGTGCGGAGTCACCTTGCCTTTCAGCTTCGAGGACGAGCCGACCACGCTCCCCGCGCAGCCGACCACGATCAATTTCGTCGCCCCCTCCGAGATCGGAGAGCTGCCGGTGCGGACGGTCTCCGACGACTCCGCCGACCACCACGTCTTCGTCAGCTATCCCACCCCCGCCTCGGCCCCCGAACTCGCCGAGAGGCTCCGCCAGACCACCTCGGCCGCCATACGCCGCTTCTCCCAGGACAGGCGCGCGCGGCCCAAGGGCGGCACGCCCCCCGAGCTGAACGTCGGATGGCAGCTGACGGCGGCCTCCGGCGGCGTGTTCGGGGTACGGATGCGCACCGGCCTGTTCACCGGGACGGAATGGCGGAACTCCCTCAGCACGCTGTGGTACGACCAGGCCGCCCGGCGCGTCCACGACTCCGCCGACCTCCTGAAGGACGCCAAGGCGCTCTCAACGCTGGCCGAGATCGTCCAGAACCGCGTCTGGGCCCTCGGCCAGGGGACGAAGGTCGACGCCGTCAAGCCCGACCGGGCGATGTTCGACTCGCTGAACTTCAACCCGCACGGCGATCTCGTGGCCGAGTTCGACGACGGCCAGGTGGCCCCGGCGCGGATGGGCCGGATCGCGGTCGCCGTCCCCAAGCAGGAGGCCGCGCCGCTGCTGTCGGACTTCGGCCGCCGGACCATGGAGGTCGTGGACTCCGCCACCCCGGACTCCATCCCCAACAGCCCGCCGCCTGAGTCGACCCCCGTTCCCGGCACCACCGGCGCCGGGCACTCCGTGGACTGCGCCGCCACCAGGTGCGTGGCGCTGACCTTCGACGACGGCCCCGGCCCGCAGACCGACCGGCTGCTGTCCATCCTCGCCGAGTACGGCGCCCGCGCCACCTTCTTCACCGTGGGCGCGAACGCCGAGGCGCAACCGGCCCTGCTGCGGCGGATCGCCGACGGGGGCCACCTGATAGGCAACCACTCCTGGTCCCACCGCGACCTGGCCACCCTCGACATGCGCAAGATCTCCGACGAGCTGGGCCGCACCCAGATGATGCTCAGCGCGACCGGCCCCGCGCCTGCGCTGCTCCGGGCTCCGTACGGCGGGCTCACCCCTCAGGTCGTGACCGTGGCCCGCGCCCTGAGGCTCTCGATCGTCGGATGGACCCTGGACACGGGGGACGCGAGGGACCCCGACCCCGCCGCCGTCGCCCGCCGGGCGATCGACGGGGCGCGGCCCGGATCGGTCATCCTGATGCACGAAGGCGGCTCCGCGACCCTGCGGGCCCTGCCGAAGACGCTCAAGGCTCTGGCGTCGCGCGGCTACGCCTTCGTGACGGTCCCCGAGCTGTACGGCTCGCGCGGGATGGAGCCGGGTCAGGTCTACGCCGCGGCGCCGCCGCACTAGTGGGATCCGGAGTGCGGCTCTCGGATCCATGGGCCCGAGGGACATATAGTTAGTCACCGTGACCCGAAACGTGCTCTACTCCCGCTTGCACGTTGACCTGTGCAGGCTTGCCGCAGGGCTGTGTACGCGGAGCCGTCTCCGGTCGTGACCACGCCTTCGGCGTCGGTCGCCAACCGCGTCCTGATCTGAGCCAACCGCGTCCGAGTTGAGCCGACCGCGTCTCGACCTGAGCCGCCCCGGCCTCAGGGCGCACCGCGTGCCGCGGGCATCGCCCCCGATGCCCCCGCGGACGCGGCCGACGAAGACATCGCTGCCGTCGCAGGGAGATAGGTCACACTCCTTCGGCGCGCATGCGTCAAGAAGCCCGCGCAGCCCCAAGGGATCTAGCATGGAAAAGAATACGTGCCACGAGCGACGGCGCCTGAGCGCGTCGAGGAGGACCGAGCTGTGACCAAGCAGGTTCAGCAACTCGACCGCGTGATCATTCGCTTCGCGGGCGACTCCGGCGACGGCATGCAGCTGACCGGTGATCGTTTCACGGCGGAGACCGCGCAGTTCGGGAACGACCTTTCCACCCTCCCCAACTTCCCCGCCGAGATCCGCGCCCCCGCAGGCACGCTCCCCGGCGTGTCGAGCTTCCAGCTCCACTTCGCCGACCACGACATCCTGACCCCGGGCGACGCCCCCAACGTCCTCGTCGCCATGAACCCCGCGGCGCTGAAGGCCAACCTCGGCGACCTGCCGCGCGGGGCCGACATCATCGTCAACACCGACGAGTTCACCAAGCGCAACCTCCAGAAGGTCGGCTACACCGAGAGCCCGGTGGACGACGACTCGCTCGCCGAGTGGCGCGTGCACGCCGTCCCGCTCACCTCGCTGACGGTGAAGGCCCTCGAAGGCTTCGCCGTCTCCAAGAAGGACGCCGAGCGCGCCAAGAACATGTTCGCGCTCGGCCTGCTGTCCTGGCTCTACCACCGGCCCACCGAGGCGACGGTCAAGTTCCTCGAAGCCAAGTTCGCCAAGAAGCCCGACATCGCGAAGGCCAACGTCGCGGCCTTCCAGGCCGGGTGGAACTACGGCGAGACCACCGAGTCCTTCTCGGTGTCGTACGAGATCAAGCCGGCCAAGCTGGCGGCGGGTCTCTACCGCAACATCTCCGGCAACCAGGCCCTGGCCTACGGGCTGATCGCGGCCTCGGTCCAGTCGAAGCTGCCGCTGTTCCTCGGCTCCTACCCCATCACCCCGGCCTCCGACATCCTGCACGAGCTGTCCAAGCACAAGCGGTTCGGCATCCGCACCTTCCAGGCGGAGGACGAGATCGCGGGCGTCGGCGCGGCCCTGGGCGCGGCGTTCGGCGGCGCGCTCGGCGTCACCACGACGTCGGGTCCGGGCGTGGCGCTCAAGGCCGAGACCGTGGGCCTCGCGGTCACCACCGAGCTCCCGCTGCTGGTGATCGACGTCCAGCGGGCGGGGCCCTCCACGGGCATGCCCACCAAGACCGAGCAGACCGACCTGCTCATGGCGATGTACGGCCGCAACGGCGAGTCACCGGTGCCGATCGTGGCGCCCGCGACACCGTCCGACTGCTTCGACGCGGCGCTGGAGGCGGCGCGCATCGCCGTGAAGTACCGCACTCCGGTCATGCTGCTCTCCGACGGCTACCTCGCGAACGGCTCCGAGCCGTGGCGGCTGCCCGAGATCGACGACCTGCCCGATCTCTCCATCGAGTTCACGGTGGAGCCGAACGGCGACGACGGCGAGACGTACCTGCCGTTCAAGCGCGACACGCAGACGCTGGCGCGGCCGTGGGCCGTGCCCGGCACGCCGGGGCTCGAACACCGCATCGGCGGCATCGAGAAGGCCGACGGCACGGGCAACATCTCCTACGACCCCAACAACCACGACCTCATGGTCCGGCTCCGCCAGGCCAAGATCGACGGCATCGCGCAGGACATCCCGCAGCTGAAGGTCGACGACCCCGAGGGCGACGCCCGCGTGCTCGTCCTCGGCTGGGGCTCGACGTACGGGCCGATCGCGGCCGCGGTGCGACGGGTCAGGAAGACCGGCGCGAAGGTCGCGCAGGCCCACCTCCGCCACCTGAACCCGCTGCCCTCCAACACCGGCGAGGTGCTGCGCTCGTACGACAAGGTGCTGCTGCCGGAGATCAACCTCGGCCAGCTCGCACTGCTGCTCCGCGCGCGCTTCCTGGTCGACATCATCAGCTACAACCGTGTGCGCGGTCTTCCCTTCAAGGCCGAGGAGCTGGCCGGAGTGATCCAGGAAGTGATCGACAGTGAGTGACATCGCGACGAACGGGCTCATCACCGGCACGGTCGCGGGGGCAGGCACCGGGCTCGCCCTCATCCCCCGGGCCGACGGGAAGCAGACCCTCAAGGACTTCAAGAGCGACCAGGAGGTGCGCTGGTGCCCCGGCTGCGGTGACTACGCCATCCTCGCCGCGGTCCAGGGCTTCCTGCCCGAGCTGGGGCTCAAGCGCGAGAACATCGTGTTCGTCTCGGGCATCGGCTGCTCCTCCCGATTCCCGTACTACCTGAACACCTACGGGTTCCATTCGATCCACGGCCGGGCCCCGGCGATCGCGACCGGCCTGGCGGCGTCCCGCCCCGACCTGTCCGTATGGGTGATCACGGGAGACGGCGACGCGCTGTCGATCGGCGGAAACCACCTGATCCACGCGCTGCGCCGCAACGTCAACCTGAACATCCTGCTGTTCAACAACCGCATCTACGGCCTGACCAAGGGCCAGTACTCGCCGACGTCCGAGGTCGGCAAGATCACGAAGTCGACGCCGATGGGCTCGCTCGACAAGCCCTTCAACCCGATCTCGCTCGCCCTCGGCGCCGAGGCGGGCTTCGTGGCCCGCACGCTCGACTCCGACCGCAAGCACCTCCAGTCGGTCCTGCGCGAGGCGGCGGCCCACCGGGGCACGAGCCTGGTCGAGATCTACCAGAACTGCAACATCTTCAACGACAACGCGTTCGAGCCGCTGAAGGACCCGGAGCAGCGTGACGACATCACGCTGCGCCTGGAGCACGGCCTGCCGATCGTGTCCGCCTCCAAGGCGGTGCGGCGCGCGGCCAACGGCGGCATCGAGGTCGTCGACCGGGCGAGCGTGCCCGAGGGCGAGATCCTCGTCCACGACGCGCACAACCCCGACCCGTCGCTGGCGTTCGCGCTGTCGCGGCTCGACGAGCCCGCGTTCGAGCACGTGCCGATCGGCATCTTCCGGTCCGTCGACCGCCCGGCGTACGACACGCTGATGGCCGAGCAGCTCGACGAGGCCGTGGCCGAGCGTGGCCCCGGCCGGCTGAGCGACCTGCTGCGCGGCGGCGACACCTGGAGCGTGGGCTGAAACAGCCTGGCCAGGCTGAAAGCCTGAACATCGCCGCATGAGGAAGCCCTCCACGGAGATCCGTGGAGGGCTTCCTCATGCGCTGTGAACTACGGCCGGGCTCAGCCGCCCTCGGGTACGGCCTTGCCGTCCTCCCAGACGTTGCCCTTCCACTCGTTTCCCGGCGCGCCCTTGTCCCAGTAGGCCACGGGGCCGTTGTAGCCGCCCTTGGCCCACACGTCGCGGCTGAAGACGTTGTTGATGACCTTGATGTTGGACGAGGTGCCCTTGCTACCCGCGCCGCCGTAGAGGGAGTAGCCTCCGCCGGCCAGGAAGTTGCCCTCGACGGTCACGTTGCGGACCACCCCGAAGTCCTGGAAGAGCGCAATCGCACCCGTCTGCTCCAGGGTGTTGATGACCGTGTTGCCGCGGATCACCAGCGTCTTGCCCGACGGCGGCCCGCTCGTACACATGATCATGTCGGTGTGGTCGCCGGAGAAGTACTTCGGATCGTGGAGGTAGGAGTCCTCCACCAGGCCCTGCTCGGTCAGGATGCCGTTGCTGATGGTGTGGATGTCGACGCGCCTGACCGTCAGGTCGCCGCCCTGGTTCAGGATGGCGAACTGGGTGCGGTCCTTACCGTTGCCGAAGATCTCGCTGTCGACCACCGTCAGGCCGCTGTGGCCCTGGCGCTGGATGATTCCCCAGTCGCCGGGCGACGCCGCCAGGCGGGTGTTCTTGATCGTCACGTTGTCGGCCTCGACGTTGATCTCGCCGCTGACCTCCATGCCGTCGATCACCGTGCCGTCCTTGGTGACGGTGATCGACTTGCTCTGCTTGAGGTTCGTGCCGGAGGGCACGCCGGTGTCGGAGGCTCCGGGGAAGCCACCGGTGGGCGGAGGCGTCGTCGTCTGGGTCGGCTTCGCCGTGGGCGTGGGGTCCTTGGTCGGCTGGTTCGTCGGGTTCGCGGTGAGCGACGGCTTCGGCGACGGACTGGGGCTCGACGTGCGCGTCCTGGTCGGGGTCGCCGTCGGGGTGCCCGGGCCGGACGCCGTGGGCGTCGAGGTGACGCCGTCGGACGGCCCGCCTGACTCGCTGACCGTGGGGGTCGCGGAGCCGTCGGGCTGGGACGTCGGCGGGACGCTCGGGTCGCCCGTCGTGGGGGTCACGGTCGGGCCGGCCGTGACGCCGTCGGTGGGCTGCTGGGTCGGCCGGGGGATGTTGCGGCGTTCCCGGTGCCGGAAGACGACGTCGACCCAGTAGTTGACGTGCGCCCGGTGCCGCCGGGACGGGAAGGCCGCCTTCGCGGTGGGGGCGAACACGCCCGCCTGGGCGGTGAGCGGGCCCACCGTGACGGGGTCTTCGAGGGCTCCGGGAGCGGCGACGTACCCGCCGTTCTTCGTGTGGTACGAGACGGTGTAGACCCGGCCCGCGACGATGGGCACCGGCTCGGAGAACAGCGCCTGCTGCCAGCCGCTGCGGCTCTCGCCGGTGAAGGTCACCTTGGCGAGGAGCTTCCCGTCGGCGTCCCACAGGCTTCCGCGGTGCGCGCCGCGCTCGGAGGCGGGCTTGTAGAACCGCACGCCGGCGACCTCGCCGTCACGGCTGGCCTTGAACCGGGTGCCGAGCTCCAGCGGGGTGTTCTCGGCCTGGGTCTTGCCCTTCACGGCCTTCTGCGACTTCCAGAGACTGGACTCCAGGGTCACCTCGGCCGCGACGGGCGCGGCGTTCGTGGTCGGGGCGGGAGCGTCGGACCCACGGTTGACGACCACCACCGTGACGGTCGCCCCCAGCAGCACGGCGGCGGCCAGCAACGACACCCGTCCCACGACGGGGAACCGGGAAGACCCCGCGGACCCTGTTTCAGCGGACGCCGACCGGCGCCGGCGGCGCGGTCCGTCCGAATGTCGGGAGTTGCTCACTGGCCCAAGCCTCCACCTCCGGCGCCCGGGCGCCGGACTCCTATCATGTTTCAGTGCGAGGCTATTGTTGCGGTTGGGAAACGATGAGACAACCCGATCCAGCCCTTTATCCGGTTAATCGGCCGAATACAGTATGGAAACCTTGATTTAGGCAACACAATTAGACTATCCATCGCGGCCAAAACCCCGCGTCACACCATGATCACACCGTGTGCGGCCTCACAGGTCAGCGGACGCGCAGCCCCGCGTAGTACGCCTGGCAGTCCTCGTACCGCGGCAGGAGACCTTTCTCCATCGCCTGCGCGAGCGTCGGGGCGGCGACGTCCTTGGGGGACATCAGCGGCTCCAGCTCCGCCGGCCAGGCGATGCCGAGCTCCGGGTCCAGCGGGTCCACCCCGTGCTCGCGCGCGGGGGTGTACGGCTCGGAGCACACGTAGATCACGGTGGCCTGCTCGCTCAGCACCATGAACGCGTGGCCCAGCCCCTCGCTGACGTAGACGCCGCGCCTGTTGTCGTCGTCGAGCTCGATGGCCTCCCACTGGCCGAAGGTCGCGGACCCCACCCGGACGTCCACCACGACGTCCAGCACGCTGCCGCTTACGCAGGTGACGAACTTGGCCTGGCCCGGCGGCACGTCCGCGAAGTGCACGCCGCGCAGGACGCCACGCCGGGAGACCGAGTAGTTGGCCTGGGCGAGGTTCAGCCCGTGGCCGGTGACAGAGGACAGCTCGTCCGCCCGGAACCACTCCAGGAACGTTCCTCTGTCGTCTTCGTGGACGGCCGGGGTGTACAGATACGCGTCTTCGATGCTCAGTTGCTCCACGGTGCCAAGGGTCGCACCTCTCATCTCAGTGCGCTATCGAATGGCACCAGTGCCCACTGTGGCCGGACGCGTTCTGCGATAGTTGGGCGGTCTCGTTGGAACGTGCCGAATCCGGCAGATCCACGGCCACCAGCCGCCGTGCCCCCACGAACTCCCCGCCAAGGAGAAGCATGAGCCGTCTGAACGCTCTCCGGAGCCGCTTCGTCGACGCCCCCGACTCGCTCGGCGCCAAGGCCCGGGCCCGGCGCTGGGACTGGTTCGCGCAGAGCTTCCCCGACCTCGGAAGCATGTCGGTCATCGACCTCGGCGGCACGGCCAGCGCCTGGCTGCGGGCGCCCGTGCAGCCGGCGCACGTGCAGATCGTCAACCTGGAAACGCCCCCGGCCGACCTTCCCGGGTGGTTGAGGGCCGACGTGGCCGACGCCTGCGACCTGTCGGCGAGAATCCTCGACACCCAATATGACCTGGTGTTCTCCAACGCGGTCATCGAGCACGTCGGGGGGCACCTGCGCCGTCAGCTCTTCGCCGACGCGGTCCACCGGCTGGCGGAGCGCCACTGGGTGCAGACGCCGTACCGCTACTTCCCCGTGGAGCCGCACTTCCTGTTCCCGGGGTTCCAATATCTCCCCATCGCCGCACGTACGGCCCTCCTGCGCCGCTGGCCGCTGGTCCACACCCCCACCTCCGACCGGGATGCCGCGCGCAACATCGTCATGGAGGTGGAACTGCTCAGCATCACCGAGATGCGGCACTACTTCCCGTCGTCGGAAATACGTTTCGAACGGCTGGCCGGGCTGGTGAAGTCCGTGCTCGCCATCAAGGAGAAGTAGCGCGAAAGGCGCCGTACACGGTGCCTTTCCCCGCCATTCAATTTCTCGAAATATCAGCCGAAGCGAATATGTGCGACAGGCGCCCGGATGCCTCGACCATCACACTTCGCGACACGACGGCTCCCCAGCGTCACGACTCCCGCTCCCCGGCCTCACCGTCCACCCCTTACTGCTGTGACCACTGATGCGCCAGTTGGTGTAGTCACGTAAACCGAGCTCATCGCCTGGACGTCGATTCGTCGGGACCACGCTCTCTGCGTGAGCACCACCGGGGCATCCGACCCTCTCAAGTCACGTGGGAGCTTCATGAAACCGCGCAGGGCCGCGCGCCGACACAGGTCGGCAATCGCAGCAGCAGCGTTCACGCTGGCCGCACTACTGACGGCCCCCGCCACGCCGGCGCAGGCGATGGGCCCGTGCGACGCGGGCGGCAACAAGATCACCTGTGAGAACAGCCTCACGGGCAACGACCGTACGGAGTGGGACACCAACCCGCACGGCACCGTCGAGGGCTACGGCGACCAGATGAGCGTCAACGTCGGTCAGACGGTGAACTTCAAGGTGCGGTCCGCCGCGCTGAACCTCCAGGTGGACATCTACCGGATGGGCTACTACCAGGGGAACGGCGCCCGGAAGATCATATCGGTCCCCGCCACGACCTCGGTGTCCCGCAACCAGCCGAGCTGCCCCGAGAACACCACGACCGGGGAGGTGGCCTGCAACTGGGGCACCGTCGCGAGCTGGACCGTTCCCGCCACAGCCGTCTCCGGCATCTACTTCGCCCACGTGATCCGCACCGACACCAACGACGACACCCACATCGTCTTCGTGGTCCGTGACGACGCCCGCGCCTCCGACGTGCTCTTCAGGACCTCCGACACCACCTGGCAGGCGTACAACTCCTGGGGCGACATCCCCGCCACGGAGGACAACCCCAACAAGATGCTGAACAGCCTCTACCGGGGCGACAGCGTCGTGACGCCGGGAAGGGCCGCCAAGGTCAGCTACAACCGGCCGTTCAACACCCGCGAGTCCACCCCGTGGGGCCGCGACTTCGTGTTCGCCAACGAGTACCCCATGGTCCGCTGGATGGAGGCCAACGGTTACGACGTGTCGTACATGTCGTCGCTGGACGCGGCGCGAGCGCCGTCCAGCCTCCTCAGCCACAAGACGGTGCTGTCGGTCGGCCACGACGAGTACTGGTCGGGCGAGGAGCGCACCGCCTTCGAGGCCGCCCGTGACCATGGCGTGAACCTCGCGTTCTTCAGCGGCAACGAGGTCTACTGGAAGACCCGCTGGGAGAACGGTTACCGCACGCTGGTCTCGTACAAGGAGACGCACGCGAACGCCAAGATCGACCCGACCCCCAACGTGTGGACGGGCACCTGGCGCGACCCGCGGTTCAGCCCTCCGGCCGACGGCGGCAAGCCGGAGAACGCGCTCACCGGCACCCTGTTCACGGTCAACTGCACCACCTCCAACGACGGCTGCGCGGCGATGCCGCTGACGGTGCCCGCCGCCGACGGCAAGATGCGCTTCTGGCGCGGCACGTCCGTGGCCTCGCAGTTCTCCGGATCGATCAGCATCCCCGGTCTCGTCGGCTACGAGTGGGACGAGGACGTCGACAACGGCTTCCGGCCCAAGGGCCTCGTGCCGATGTCGACCAGCACGGCCACGGCCGAGCAGGTGCTCATCGACTACGGCACCAACGTCGCCCAGAAGAGCGCCACCCACCGCATCACGCTCTACCGCGCGCCGAGCGGCGCCCTGGTGTTCAGCGCGGGCACGGTGCAGTGGACGTGGGGGCTCGACGGCGAGCACGACAGCTACAACGAGACCGACTACAGCGACACCCGGATCAAGCAGGCGACGGTCAACCTGTTCGCCGACATGGGCGTGCAGCCCAAGTCGCTCACCTCGGGGCTGAACGCGGCGACGAAGTCGGCCGACACCACGGCGCCGACCGCGGCGATCACCTCCCCGGCCGTGAACGCCGGCGTGAACAACGGCTCGACCGTCACCGTCAGCGGCACCGCCGCCGACGTCGGCGGCCAGGTCGGCGGCGTCGAGGTCTCCACCGACGGCGGCACCACCTGGCACCCGGCCACCGGGCGCGCAAGCTGGACCTACTCGTGGAAGGTCAACGGGGTCGGCGCGACGACCATCAAGGTCCGCGCGGCCGACGACAGCGGCAACGTCGGCGCCGAGACGTCGAGGAGCGTCACCGTCGCCTGCCCGTGCAGCCTGTTCACCTCCTCCGCCGTCCCGGCGAACCCGTCCGAGAACGACGGCAGCGCGCTGGAGCTCGGCGTTCGCTTCAAGTCGGCGGTCAGCGGCTACGTGACCGGCGTCAAGTTCTACAAGGGCACCGGCAACACCGGGACGCACACCGGCACCCTGTGGGGCGCCGACGGCAGCCCCCTGGCCACCGGCACCTTCACCGGGGAGAGCTCCAGCGGGTGGCAGACGCTCTCCTTCGCCTCGCCGGTCCACATCACGGCCAACACCGGCTACGTGGCCTCCTACTACGCGCCGAACGGCCACTACGCCGCCGACGCGAACTTCTACCGCTACCAGCCCACGGTCAACGCGCCGCTCACGGCGCCGAAGGCCACCGAGACGGAGGGCAACGGCCTCTACCGTTCGGGCGCGGGCTTCCCCAACCAGTCGTACAACGGCGGCAACTACTACGTCGACGTGGTGTTCACCATCAACGACGTCTACCCGCCCGCGGCCACCTCGGCCACGCCGGTCCCCGGCTCCTCCAGCGTGCCGACCACGGTCCAGCCGAAGGTCACCTTCGGCGAGCCCGTCCAGGCCGGCACCGCGACGTTCACGCTCAAGGACGCCACCAACGCCAGCGTCGCCGGCACCGCCTCCCTCGACGCCGGCCGCACCTCGCTGACGTTCGTGCCCGCGGCTCCGCTGGCTCCGGGCGAGCGGTTCACGGTCTCGGTCTCCGGCGCCAAGGACGACGCCGGCAACACGATGACGCAGCCGTACACCTTCGCCTTCACCACGGCGAAGACCTGGACGGCCGGCGTCTGCCCGTGCAGCCTGTGGCCCGACGTCACCGTGCCGGACGTGCCGAGCGTCAACGACACCGGCTCGCTTGAGCTGGGCGTGAAGTTCCGGGCCACCACGGACGGCTTCGTCGAGGGCATCCGGTTCTACAAGGGCGCCGGCAACACCGGCACCCACAGCGGCACCCTATGGAACGCGGCGGGCCAGGAGCTGGCCACGGCGACGTTCACCGACGAGTCGACCCAGGGCTGGCAGGAGGTGTACTTCAACACCCCGGTGCCGGTGACCGCGAACACGACGTACGTCGCGTCGTACCACGCCCCCAACGGGCACTACGCGGGCACCTCCAACGGGCTCGCCTCGGCCGTGACGGCGACCCCGCTGCAGACGCTCCCAAGCGCGTCGAGCGGCGGCAACGGCGTCTACAAGTACGGCGCGCGGTCGTTCCCGACGGACTCGTGGGGCGCCACGAACTACTGGGTGGACGTGGTGTTCAGCAGGCTCGCCGACACCACCGCGCCGTACATCACGCTCAAGTCGCCCGACCACGGCGGCACCGGCGTGGCCACCGGCACAGCGGTGACGGCGACGTTCAGCGAGCCGATCAAGGAGAACACCGCGACGATCACGGTGAAGAACGCCGCGAACCAGGCGGTGGCGGGCACCCGTTCACTCAACGGGGCGCGCACGCTGCTCACCTTCACCCCGGACAGCCCGCTGGCCGGGAGCACCACGTACACGGTGACGGTGACCGGCGCCCAGGACGACGCCGACAACTCCATGGTCACCACATCATGGTCGTTCACCACCGGCGGCACGATGAGCTGCCCGTGTACCATCTGGGCCAGCAACGCCACCCCGGCCAACCCGTCGGTCAACGACCCCGACGCGGTGGAGCTGGGCGTGAAGTTCACCGCCGAGATGGACGGCGCGGTCACCGGCGTCCGCTTCTACAAGGGCGCCGGCAACACCGGGACCCACGTGGGCAACCTGTGGAGCTCCACCGGCACCCTGCTGGCCACCGGCACGTTCGCAGGCGAGACGGCCTCCGGCTGGCAGACGCTGACCTTCGCCGCTCCGGTGAGCGTCACCGCCGGCCAGGTGTACGTCGCCTCCTACCTCGCGCCCGACGGGCACTACGCGGGCGACGGCGGCTACTTCAACTCAGGGCCGTACGACAACTCGCCGCTGCACGCGCTGGCCAACGGGGGCCCGGCGGGCGGCAACGGCGTCTACAGGTACGGGACGTCCTCGGGCTTCCCGACCGCCACCTACAACGGCGCGAACTACTGGGTGGACGTGCTGTTCACCCCGGCGAGTTAGTCCCTTCATCCGCGTGCGGTTCGATCGCCTCAGCCGAGGTGGTCGAACCGCCTTGGTAGACAAGAGCAGAAAAAGGAGATCCGTGTGACGTCGATCGGCCTTGCCGTGATCGGTGCGGGCTACTGGGGCCCGAACCTGGTGCGGAACGCGATGGCCACCCCGGAGCTGCGCCTTGAGTGGTTGTGCGACCTCGACGAGGAGCGTGCCAAGGCGGTGCTCGGCCGGTACACCACGGTGAGGGCGACGTCATCGGTAGAGCAGGTGCTGAAGGATCCGGCGGTGGAGGCGGTCGCGATCGCCACCCCGGCGCGGACCCACTTCGACCTGGTGCGCGCCGCCCTGGACGCCGGCAAGCACGTGCTGGTGGAGAAGCCGCTGACCCCGACCTACGAGGAGGGCGCCAAGCTCGTCGCCCTCGCGGAGGAGCGGGGCCGGGTGCTCATGCTCGACCACACCTTCTGCTACACCCCGGTGGTGCGCAGGATCCGCGACCTGATCGCCTCGGGCGAGCTCGGCGACGTGCAGTTCGTCGACTCGGTGCGCATCAACCTGGGCCTGGTCCAGCCCGACGTGGACGTGCTGTGGGACCTCGCGCCGCACGACCTGTCGATCCTCGACTTCGTGCTGCCCGAGGGCGTCACCCCGGTGGCGGTGGCGGCGCACACCTCCGACCCCATCGGCGCGGGGCGGCCGTGCCTGGCGTACCTGACCCTGTGGCTGTCGTCGGGGGCCATCGCCCACGTCCACGTCAACTGGCTCAGCCCGACCAAGATCCGTACGACCGTGATCGGCGGGTCGCGCCGCACGATCGTGTGGGACGACGTGAACCCGGCCCAGCGCCTCGCGGTGTACGACCGGGGGGTCGACCTCGCGACCGCCGGGGAAGACGTGCGCCGGGCGGCCCTCATCTCCTATCGGACCGGTGACGTCGTCGTACCGGCCCTGCCCGAGCGGGAGGCGCTCAGGGGCGTGATGCACGAGTTCGCGGCCTCGATCAAGGAGGGACGGGCCCCGCTGACCGACGGCCGGTCGGGGCTCCGCGTGCTCGCTCTGCTGGAAGCGGCAGGGCGGAGCATCCAGAATGACGGCAGACGAATCGACCTGGGGGGATCCGCTCGATGATTGAGAACAGCCGCTGTCTGGTGACCGGGGGCGCGGGCACGATCGGCTCCACGATCGTGGACCAGCTCCTCGCGGCGGGCGCGGGCGAGGTCGTCGTGCTCGACAACTTCGTCCGGGGCCGCAGGGCCAACCTGGCCAGGGCCGAGGAGATCGCCGAGGGCCGCCTGCGCGTGGTCGAGGGGGACATCCGCGACACCGCGCTCGTCCGCTCGGTGACCGAGGGCATGGACCTGGTCTTCCACCAGGCCGCCATCCGGATCACGCAGTGCGCCGAAGAGCCCCGGCTCGCCCTCCAAGTGCTGGTCGACGGCACGTACGAGGTCGTCGAGGCCGCGGCCGACGCCGGGGTGCGCAAGGTCATCGCCGCGTCCTCCGCCTCGGTCTACGGCCTGGCCACCGAGTTCCCGACGCGCGAGGACCACCACCCGTACGACAACGACACCCTGTACGGCGCGGCCAAGACCTTCAACGAGGGTCTGCTGCGCAGCTTCCACGCCATGCGCGGGCTCGACTACGTGGCCCTGCGCTACTTCAACGTCTACGGCCCCCGCATGGACATCCACGGCCTCTACACCGAGGTGCTGATCCGCTGGATGGACCGCATCGAGGCAGGTCAGCCGCCGCTCATCCTCGGCGACGGCCTGCAGACCATGGACTTCGTGTACACCGAGGACATCGCCCGCGCCAACCTGCTGGCGGCGTCGAGCGACGTCACCGACCAGGTCTTCAACATCGCCAGCTCCACCGAGACCAGCCTGCGCGGGCTCGCGGAGACCCTGATGTCGGTCATGGACGCGACCGAGCTGGGCCTGGAGTTCGGCCCGGCGCGCGCGGTCAACGGCGTGACCCGCCGCCTGGCCGACGTCGGCGCGGCGGCCGAGCGGCTCGGCTGGAAGGCCGAGGTGGACCTCGAAGAGGGCCTGCGCCGCCTCGTCGCCTGGTGGCGCGCCGAGAAGACCCGGTGAACGACCTGCTCGTGTACGGCGCGGGCACGCGCTACGACGGGGTGAGCGGCACCGACCGGCACATGGCCGACCGGCTGAGCGAGTACCTCGACGTGCTCTACGTCGACCCGCCGCGCCCCGTGCGCTCCGGGATTCGCGACCCCGAGACCGGTGAGGCCGGGCACGTGCTGCGGCGGGTCCGCACCGGCCTGTGGCGGCTGAGTCCGGTCGCCCCGCCCGCCGCGTACCGTCCGGGGGTCGACCGCGTCACCGCGGCGCTCGCCCGTCAGGCCGTACGGGCCGCCGCCAGGAAGGCCGGGGGCACGATCACGGCCGTCGTCGTGGCGGGCACGACCGACCTGCTGGACGTGGCACGGGGGGCCCGGACGCTGAGGTACGTCACCGACGACCTGGTGGCGGGCGCCTCGCTGATCCGCATGTCGGCCACACGGCTGGCACGGGCCGAGAGCAGCATGACGTCCCGGGCCGGCGCGGTCGCCGTCGTCTCCCCCGACCTGGTGGAGCGCGTCGCGGGGCTCGGGCGCGCGGCGACCCTGGTGCCCAACGGGTGCGACGTCGCGGCGTACGCCGCCGTGGACGGCGCGCCGCTTCCCGCCGATCTTCCCGCCGAGCTGGCGGGGACACCGGTCGCCGGGTTCGTGGGGCACATCAACGCCCGCATCGACATCGCCCTTCTTGAGGCCGTCGCCGGCACCGGGGTGCCGCTGGTGCTGGTCGGCCCTAAGGCGGGCGACTACGAGCCCGAGCGGTGGCCCCGGCTCGCCGGGCGGCCCAACGTGTACTGGGTGGGGCGCAAGCCTTACGAGGAGCTGCCGTCCTACCTGCGGCTCATCGACGTCGGCCTGACGCCGTACGCCGACAGCGCGTTCAACAGGGCGAGCTTCCCGCTGAAGACGCTGGAGTACCTCGCGGCGGGGCGCGGGGTGGTCTCCACGGAGCTGCCGGCGACCGCCTGGCTGGACGCCGGGCCGCTGATACCCGTCGCCAGGACCCCTGAGGAGTTCGCCGCCGCCGTGACGGCGGAGCTGCGCGCTCCCCGTACGGCCGCGCTCGCCGAGCGCCGGCGGGCCTTCGCGGCGCGGCACGACTGGACCCAAAGGGTCCGCCGGTTGGCGGGCCTTCTCGACTTGGAGATCAAGGAGGTGGCCGGGCGATGATCCCGGTGATGCGGCCGTGGTTCGGCCCGGAGGAGGAAGCCGCCGTGGGCGAGGTCATCGCCTCCGGCTGGGTCGCGCAGGGGCCGAAGGTGGCCGAGTTCGAGCGGGCCTTCGCGGCGAGCGTCGAGGCGGGTCACGGGGTGGCCGCCTCGTCCTGTACGACCGCCCTGCACCTCGCGCTGGTGCTGGCGGGTGTGGGGCCGGGCGACGAGGTGGTGGTGCCGTCGCTGTCGTTCATCGCGACCGCGAACGTGGTCCGGTACACCGGCGCCACGCCGGTGTTCGCCGACGTCGACGCGGCGACGGGGAACCTCACCGCCAAGACCGTCGACGCCGCGCGCTCGCCCCGCACCCGTGCGGTGATCGTCGTACACCAGGCGGGCGTGCCCGCCGACGTCGAGGAGATCCGCGCCGCCCACGAGGGGCTGACGCTGGTCGAGGACGCCGCCTGCGCCGCCGGCTCGATCTACCGCGACCGGCCCGTGGGCGCGGGCTCGGCCGTGTCCGCCTGGTCCTTCCACCCGCGCAAGCTGCTCACGACCGGCGAGGGCGGGATGCTCACCACCGACGATCCCGAGTGGACGACCCGGGCGCGCCGGCTGCGCGAGCACGCCATGAGCGTGAGCGCCGCGGAGCGTCACGCCAGCGGCTCCACCGCGCCCGAGGAGTACACCGAGGTCGGGTTCAACTACCGGATGACCGATCTGCAGGCCGCCGTGGGGCTCGTGCAGCTGCGCAGGCTCCCCGAGCTGATCGCCCGCCGCCGGGCGCTGGCGGCGCGCTACCAGGAGCTGCTGGCCGACATCCCTGGCCTCGCCACGGTCCGCGACCCCGCGTACGGGAGGTCGAACTTCCAGTCGTTCTGGATCGCGCTCCCCGACGACTTCCCGATGGGCCGCAACGAGCTGCTGGGCTTCCTCGCCGAGCGGGGGATCTCGGCCCGCCGTGGCATCATGGCCGCGCATCTGGAGCCCGCCTACGCGGACGTACTGGCCGCCGAGCTTCCGGCGACCGAGTGGCTGACCCGCAACTCGCTGATCCTCCCGCTCTTCCACGCGATGACCGAGTCCGAGCAGGACCAGGTCGTCGAGGCCCTGCACACCGCCGCGGCACTCTGACCGGTGCATCCCCTCGCCATGGAGACCTGACCGTGCGCATTCTGGTGTACCCCCACGCCATGGAGGTCGGCGGCAGCCAGCTCAACGCCGTCGAGCTGGCCGCCGCCGTCCAGCGGCTGGGCCACGAGGTGAGCGTGATCGGCGAGCCGGGCCCGCTCGTCGGCCACGTCACTGACGCGGGCCTGGAGCACCTGCCGCTGAGCCCGGAGCGGCGGAGGCCGTCCCCCACGACGGTACGGCTGCTGCGCGACCTCGCCGTCCAGCGCGGTCTCGACGTGGTCCACGGGTACGAGTGGCCGCCGGGGGTGGAGGCCTTCTACGCGAGCCTGCGCGGCCCGGCCGCCGCCGTCTGCACGATCATGTCGATGTCGGTGGCGCCGTTCCTGCCGTCCTCGCTGCCCCTGGTCGTGGGAACCCGTGAGATCCAGGAGCGGGCCGCCCCCGGTCGGCGGCACGTCCACCTCATCGAGCCGCCGGTCGACGTGGCGGCCAACGCCCCGGGCCATCCGGTGGAGGCCTTCCGCCACGAGTTCGGCCTTTCCGGCCACGTCCTCGGCGAGGGTCCGCTCGACGTCGTCGTCGTCGGGCGGCTGGTGCCGGAGCTCAAGCTGGAGGGGCTGCTCACCGCGATCGACGTGACCGGCCGCCTGGCGGGCGAGCTGGACGTGCGGCTCGTCGTGGTCGGCGACGGCCCGGCGAGGGCCGAGGTGGAGGAGCGCGCCGCCGCGGCCAACGCGGCGGCCGGGCGCCGCGTGGTCGTGCTGACGGGGCAGCTCCTCGACCCGAGACCCGCCTACGCCGCGGCGTCCGTCTGCCTCGGCATGGGCGGCTCCGCGCTGCGGTCCCTGGCGTTCGCCAAGCCCCTCATCGTGCAGGGCGAGCACGGCTTCTTCGAGCTGCTGACGCCGGAGACCGAGAAGACGTTCCTTGGCCAGGGCTGGTACGGCCTCGGCGACGGGCGCGAGACGGGCGGGCCCCGCCTTGAGGCCCTGCTCCGCAGACTGCACGCCGGCCCCGGCCTGCGCCACGAGCTGGGCGAGTACGGCAGGCGCCTGGTCGTGGAACGCTTCAGCCTGGAGCGCGCGGCACGCGTCCAGGTGGAGATCTACGAGCGGGCGGTCACCGAACGCCCGGCCGCCCTCGACGCCCTGGGCACCGCGGCGGGCGTCCTGAACTACAAACTCCGCCGCCGCTACGACCGCCTGCGCGGCACCCACGCCCGCGACGACTTCAACACCGTCGCCAAGGCCCGCGGATGACCCGCCCAGACCGCCGTCCCCATGCCGGCACCGCGAGACACCCAGGCCACCGCCTCGGCGCTGTGACGGGGAGTCGATCGTGACCGACGTCGAGACCTCCTCGCTGCGGGCCAAGGCGGGCAGGGCGCTCGGGTGGAGCTTCATCAGCACCCTGGCCGCCCGCTTCGGCACGCTGGCGATCGGCATCACGCTGGCCCGGGTCCTCGGTCCCACCGAGTTCGGCACGTTCGCCGTCGCGCTCGTCGCGCTGCTCGCCATGCTGAGCATCAACGAGCTGGGCGTGAGCCTCGCCATCGTCCGCTGGCCCGACGACCCCCGCGCGATCGTGCCCACGGTCGCCACGCTCTCGGCCGGGTTCAGCGTGCTGGTCTGCGCGGGCTTCATGCTCGGCGCCCCCGCGTTCGCCGAGGCGATGGGCAACCCCGCCGCGACCGGCCCGGTACGGGTGCTCGCCCTCAGCGTCGTGACCAACGGCCTGGTCTCGACCTCGGCGGCGCTGATGCAGCGCAACTTCATGCAGGGCCGCAAGATGATCGCCGACCAGGTGGACAACTGGCTCGGCGCGCTGATCTCGCTCACGCTCGCCTTCCTCGGGTGGGGGGCGATGAGCCTGGCGGTCGGGCGGGTCTGCGGCTCGCTGGCGGGCGGGATCCTGCTGGTCTCCTTCGCGCCCGAACGGCTGCGGTTCGGCTTCGACCGTGAGGTGGCGCGGCGGCTCGTCAGGTTCGGCCTGCCGCTCGCCGGGGCGTCGCTGCTGGTCTTCGCCGTCGGCTACGCGGACCAGATCGTCGTCGGCCACGTGCTCGGGTCCACGGCCCTCGGCTTCTACGTCCTCGCCGTCAACCTGTCCGGGTGGCCGGTGGCGGTGTTCTCCCAGCCGGTGCGCGCGGTCGCTCCCGCCGCCTTCTCGCGGCTCCAGCATGACCGCCCCACGCTCAACCGGTCGTTCGTCGCCGTCGCGGCGCTGCTCGTCGGCCTGACGCTTCCGGTCTGCCTCCTTCTCAGCGGGGCCGCGCCCGCGATCATCCGGTTCGTCTACGGGGACCAGTGGGAGCCCGCCGCGATCGCCCTCGCCGGTCTGGGCGTCCTCGTCGGCCTACGGATCTTCTTCGAGCTGGTCTACGACTACCTCGTGGTCCTCGAACGGTCGCGCGCGGTGCTCGCCGTACAGGGCCTCTGGCTGGTCGCCCTCGTCCCGGCGATGTGGATCGGCGTCAACGCGGACGGCCTGCGGGGCGCCGCCATCGCGCTGGTCGCCGTCGCGGGTGTCGTGGTCCTGCCCGCCTATCTGTGGCAGCTCGGCCGCTCCGGCGTCCGCGTCGCCGACCTCGCGCGCGAGCTGTGGCCGGCCCTGCTCGCCGCGCTCGCCGTCGGCGGCTTCGCCGTGCTGGCGCGGCGGGCCATCGGCCCCGACCTCGGGGTGCTCGCCGCCGCCGGTACGGTCGGGATGCTGGTCGTGGCCCTGTACGGCTACCGCAAGCGCCGGGTGCTGCAGGACATCAAGGAGACGGCATGACCATGGAGATCGCATGATCAGGGAGATCGCATGGCCCCCTTGCTGATCGTCGGGGCCGGCGGTTTCGCCCGCGAGACCGCGCAGGCCGTCCACGCGGTCAACGACGTCTCCCCCACCTGGGAGCTGCTCGGCTTTCTGGACGACGATCCCCGCAGGCACGGCACCGTCGTGGACGGCGTGCCCGTACTGGGCGGTTCCGGCGAGGCGCTGGAGCGCGACGACGCGCGCATCGTGGTCTGCACGGGAAACTCCCGCGACTACGCCAGCCGCGCGCGCATCGTCGCCCGTCTCGGCCTGCCCCCGGAGCGGTACGCGACCCTGGTCCACCCCGGCGCGAGCGTGTCCCGGTCGTGCGCGATCGGCCCGGGATCGGTCGTGCTCGCCCAGGTGGTGCTGACCGCCTCGGTCACGGTGGGGGCCCACGTGAGCGTGATGCCCCACGTGACGCTCACCCACGACGACGTGGTCGGCGACTACGCCACGCTGGCCGCGGGCGCCCGGCTGGCCGGGGGCGTCCACGTCGGACGCGGGGCCTACGTCGGCTCCGGCGCCCTCGTGCGCGAGACCCTCACCATCGGCTCCTACGCCCTCGTCGGCATGGGCTCCGTGGTCCTCCAGGACATCCCGGCCCATGAGATCTGGGCCGGCGTACCCGCCCGTTTCATCCGAGCAAGCACCGTTGATGATGGAGCACTGACATGATCCCGTTCGTCGACCTGAAAGCCGCCCATGCCGAGGTGGCCGAGGAGGTGCTCCAGGGCTTCGACCGGGTTCTCCAGAACACCGCCTTCGTCCAGGGGCCGGACGTCGCCGCCTTCGAGAAGGAGTTCGCGGCCTTCTCCGGTGTGCCGCACTGCGTGGGCGTGGGCAACGGCACCGACGCCATCGAGCTGGCCCTGCGGGCGTGCGACCTGCCGCCCGGCTCCGGGGCCGTGCTCCCCGCCAACACCTTCGTCGCCACCGCCGAGGCCGTCGTACGGGCCGGCCTGCGACCGGTCCTGGCCGACTGCGACGACGACCACCTCCTGCTCGACCCCGAGTCCGCGGCCGCCGTCGCCGGCCCCGGCACCTCGGCGATCCTCCCGGTCCACCTGTACGGCCAGCAGGCCCCCATGGCCGCCGTGCGCCGGCTCGCCGAGCGGCACGGCCTCACCGTCGTCGAGGACGCCGCGCAGTCCCAGGGCTCGGACCAGGCGGGACGCCCGCCGGTCGGCCTGGCCGCGACGAGCTTCTACCCGGGCAAGAACCTCGGAGCGTACGGCGAGGCGGGAGCCGTGCTCACCTCCTCACCGGAGTCGGCCCGCTCCGTCCGGCTGCTGACCAGCCACGGCAGCGAGGTCAAGTACCAGCACGAGACACTCGGCTTCAACTCCCGGCTGGACACCCTCCAGGCGGTGGTGCTGCGGGCCAAGCTGAAGCGCCTGGCCCGGTGGAACGAACTGCGCCGCGCGGCGGCCGACCGCTACGAGGCCCTCCTGTCCGGCATCGAAGGGGTACGGCTGCCGCGCACGGCGCCGGGCAACGTCCATGTCTGGCACCTGTACGTCATCAGGGTGCCCGAACGCGACAAGGTGGTGGCCGGGCTCCAGGAGGCCGGGGTGCAGGCCCAGATCCACTACCCGGTGCCGGTCCACCTCCAGCCGGCGTTCCGCCACCTCGGCCACGGTCCCGGCGACTTCCCGGTGACCGAGAGGGCGGCCACCGAGATCCTCTCGCTCCCCATGCACCCCCACCTGACGCCCACCCAGCAGGAACAGGTCGCCGAGACGTTGGACAAGGTCCTCCGCCAACTCTGACCGGATGCCGGTGGGCGGACGCGGCGGGAAACGGGGCCGTCTAGGCGATGGAGCCGGTCCAGAGGCCGGCGGCGGACCGGTAGATCGCGTACAACTCACCGTCGAAGTACGGTGAGACGCCGGCATCGTACCGATCGTCGCCATCGGTGTCGGAAACGCTGATCGTGATGCCGTTGAGATAGCCCAGGCCGCTGTCGCTCGTGTAATGGGTCAGCCACGAGGATCCGAGAGAGCCCTCACCGGTGAACGGTGAGTCCACGCCGATGGGCCGGTCGGCGGGGAGGCCCGTGACCTTCATCGCGAACGTCGATCCGGTCGACCGTTCGAGGGTCTCCCCCGTGTAGGGCAGACTGCCGTCGGGGTTGGGGCCGGCGGGATAGCCGAGGACGTCGACAGTGGGCGCGAGCGGCTGGTTGAACTCAAGCCCCTGGCCGCCGACGTTGTCGGCCAGCCTCCCGACATTGGTCAGCACGTCCGGAGCAGACGAGACGACACCGTTGTACACGTTGACGAAGGCGTAGTCGCGGTCGTGGTCCCGGACGTCGTCGAAGGCATAGTGGACGACGGCCTGCTTCCCGACGTACAGGCCGAAGGGAGTCGTGCCCTCGGAGTAGCCGGGGACGAAGACCCACTTGAAGAGCGGGCCGGCCGGGGCCTCGGTGTCCAGCAGGCAGTGACCCGCCGTCGCGACGATGTTCCGGTAGCGCGTCTGCACAGCCGTGCCGGTACACCAGTGCGGCTGGAGGTCGCTGCCGATGAAGAACACCTTGCCCGAGGTCGGGGGCGTACTCCCGTCCGGCGAGACCGGCCCCTCCACCGGCGGGATGGACCCCGGGGGGCCGTCCGGAACGATCTCCGTGGATAGGCGTTCTCCGCCGGCCGCGGTCCGCACGTCGTACGGAGTAGACCACACGTTCGAAACAAGAGGTGTTCGGCGGGCTGTCACTCCCTGGCTGCGAAGACCGCGCACAACAGGAGTCATGAGCAGGCACGCCAGCCCGCGTCTACCCGGACCGGCCCGGTCCCGGTCATGTCCAGCGCCGCCGCCTGCCGCACACCCGCGGCAGCACTTCGCCTTATCCCAGCGGCTTCTGGTACGCGTGGGCGGGCTCCAGCACCAACCTTGAGCGTTACCTGGCGTTGCGCGACGCCTACGGCGACGAGCCTCCGAAGGTCGGCATCGGAATCCTCTCCTATGCCGGGTATCCCGGCCTCAACGACTGGTCCATCCCGACGGACCTCGCCGTGTACACCCTCCCGGCCGGCGTCCAGGCCCGGGTGCCGAGCTTTGAGACGTGGTTCCGCCTGCTCGACGAGGAATTCGGCGCCTCCGCCGCCTACCCGCTCTCGGCCCAGGTCGACCTTGTTCTCGCGTACTCCCGTCTCGGCCCGCACGAGGACGTCGTCGGAGCATTCCAGACCGTGACCGGCTGCAGGCGGTCCGCGCTGCTCAAGGGGAAGGAGCCGTCGGCGCGAATCGGCTGCGACGCCTCCTTCCTTCGCGCGCTGGCGGCCGCCGGGCCTTCTCCTTACGAAACCGGTGAGTCGAGGTCGTGCTTCCAGAACTTCGCCTCGGGATACCACGGCCCGAGGAACGCAGCCGCGATGCGGGCTGTGCTGTACCAATGTCAGGACCTGGGGTTCCTCAACACCGGCGTCGCGCTCGGCTACAACACCTATGCGAATCCGTTCGTCTGCGCACCCGCCTTCAAGCAGTCGGTACGGCAGAAGTACACGGGCAGGGAGTTCATCGTGCCGAACATGAACTTCGACGCGCTCCCGAGCCACATCGACATCGAATTGGACCTCGGCCAGCCCTCGGAAAGAGGCTTCCTGCGGACCGGTTACTGCTCGACCGGGTGCGGACACCTCGCGCCACCTGGCCCCGTCTACCAGGGCCAGGTGGTCGCGGCTTCCGGCGAGGTCCTTCGCGAGCTTTAGCGGGGGCGGGCGGAGGCGAGGCCGGGTGGAGCCGCGGCGAGGGCCTTCTGGATGGCCTCCACCAGGGCGAGGGCCGACTCCTCGGTGAGCTCGACCGCCACCCGGGCCGAGGGGCCCTCGGACGGGTTGGTGAAGTCGATGTTCACCGTGTGCTCGTGGCAGGCGTGGAAGGGGTGGTCGACGTAGACCAGGCCCTCCCTGACCGTGAACCAGCCGGTGCTTCCCTTGCCGGCGCCGTCGAGCTCGATCTTCTCGGTGAGGTAGGTGCACATACTGATCTCTCCTGTCAGGCGCTGAGGTGACGGCCGTAGAAGTTGAAGATCTTCTTCCAGCCCTCCGTCGCGGCGGCCGGGCGGTAGGCGGGCCGGTCGACGGAGAAGAACCCGTGCCCCGCGTCCGCGAAGAGGTGGAACTCGTGGTCCTTGCCGAGCTTCTCCAGCTCGGCGGCCAGCACCGCGACCTCCTCCGGCCCCGGATACGAGTCCTGCTCGCCGAACAGCCCGAGCAGCGGGCAGGACAGGCCGGGAGCCTTGGAGATCAGCGGAGAGACCTTGAGCGGGAACTCCGCGGGCGGGTCGTTCACCACGAAGGCGCCGTAGCAGTCGACCGCCGCGTCGAGCTGGAGCGAGCAGGCCGCCAGGAACGCCTGCCGGCCGCCCGAGCAGTACCCGATCACGCCGATCTTGCCGTTGGCGTGGTCGAGCGAGTTGAGGTACGCGGCGGCCCCGGCGACGTCGCCGACGAGCTGCTCGTCCTTGACACCGCCCTTCGCCCGCGTGGCGGCGGCCTGGTCGTCGGGGCTGACCCCGGCTCCCTCCCGCGAGTACAGGTTCGGGCAGATCGCCGCGTACCCGTTCACCGCGAACCGCCGCACGATCTCCTTGGTCGCCAGGTCGTACCCGGGCAGGTGGTGGATGACCACCACACCGCCGCGCGGACCCTCACCGAGCGGCCGGGCCAGATAGGCCTCCAGCTCGGCCCCCTCGTGCCCGGCGACGGAGACCGTGCCTGCCCATATCGCGTCGTTCATATGCGTGCCTCCTTGTGCTCCACGGGAGCCTGGTCTGTGTAGTCGTACCGGCCGCCGCGCAGGGCGGAGGCCATGGCGGCGATGGTGGCCATCACCGCGGCGCTGATGAACACGGTCACCAGCCCATGGTGGAACGGACCGGAGATCAGCTCAGGGAAGAACCGCTTCCCGGTGAGGACCGCCACGTCCTGCGCCGGCAGCGTGCCCATCACACCGGTCGAGGAGAGCAGGTGGCCGATCGGGTTGTCACCCAGGAAGGCCGCGAACAGCGTACTCACCGGCGGCAGGCTCGCCACGTGGGCGGCGGCCGAGGCGGGCACACCGTGGCTCTCCAGGCCCGAGGTGAGGGCCCCGGGCAGCGTGCCCGACAGCCCCGCGACCATCAGGGAGAAGAAGACGCCGATGGACAGGGCGCTGCCGGAGTTCTGGAAGGTGGCCCGCATGCCCGAGGCGACCCCGCGCCGGCCGGGCGGCACGCTGCTCATGATGGAGGAGGTGTTCGGCGCCGAGAACATCCCCATGCCGATGCCGCAGGCCAGCAGCAACAGGGCGAACGGCGGGTAGGTGAAGCGCACGGGCAGCAGCATGAGCCCGACGAAGGACAGCGCTGTGATCATCAGCCCGCCGGTGGCGAAGACCCGCGAGCCGTACCGGTCGGACAGGTGGCCCGAAAGCGGTCCGGCGATCAGGAAGCCGACGGTGAGCGGGAGGATGTAGATGCCCGCCCACAGCGGGGTGTCCTCGAAGTCGTACCCGCGCAGCGGCAGCCAGATGCCCTGCAGCCAGATGATCAGCATGAACTGCAGCCCGCCCCGAGAGATCGATGTCAGCAGCGTGGCGAGGTTGCCGGCCATGAACGATCGGATCCGCATCAGCCGAAGGTCCAGCATGGGTTCGGCCACCTTGGTCTCGACCACGCAGAAGACGACGAGCACCAGGATCCCCGCGCCCAGCCCGGTGAGGACCAGCGGGTTGCCCCAGCCGGTCGGGCTCCCTCCGTACGGCTGGATGCCGTAGGTGATCGCGGCGAGGATCGCGCTGGTGCCCGCCACGAAGGTCAGGTTGCCCGCCCAGTCGATCCTGGCCCTCTTCGGGCTGCCGACCTCGCGCAGGCTGCGGTACGACCAGATGGTGCCGAGGACGCCGAAGGGCACGCTCACCCAGAACACCGCCCGCCAGTCGATCACGGCCAGCAGCCCTCCCGCGACCAGGCCGAGGAACTGCCCGGCCAGCGCGGTGACCTGGTTGACGCCGAGCGCCATGCCCCGCTGCGAGGCCGGGAACGCGTCGGTCAGGATGGCCGCGGAGTTGGCGGTGAGCATCGCGCCGCCGAAGGCCTGGACGAAGCGCCAGCCGATCAGCCAGAGCGCTCCGCCGCTCTTGGTGAAGGGGTCCACCGACAGCGCGAGCGAGGCGACGCTGAAGATCGCGAAGCCGAGGTTGTACAGCCGGACCCGGCCGAACATGTCACCCAGCCGCCCGAGCGCCACGACCAGCACCGCCTGCGCCAGCAGGTAGCCGAGGATCATCCACAGCAGATAGCCGATGTTCCCCGGATCAAGCGGGTCGAGGCCGATCCCCCTGAAGATCGCCGGAAGCGAGATGATCACGATGGACGCGTCCAGCGTGGCCATCAGCACGCCCAGGGTGGTGTTCGACAGGGCGATCCACTTGTAGCGGTCGCCGCTCACCACAGGTCGCGGAAGTGGGCGCGGACCGTCCTACTCCCGAGGCGGACCGTCCCACGCCGGCGGCGGATCGTCCCACGCCGGCGGCGGATCGTCTCGCTCTGGGAGTGGATCGTCTCACTCCGGCGGCGCTCCGCCGGAGCCGCACACCCGGAGGCGGATCGTTCAGGCGCCATTTGCCTCACTCCTGTCCATGATGTCGTTGAGCAGACCGGCCGCCTCGCGCAACCGCGAGGTGTCCTCGTCGCTGAGCTCCTCGATGGCGGTGACGAGCCATCGGGCCCGCCGGGCGCGCTGCTCGGCGATGACCTTCTGCCCGCGCGGAGTGACCGACCAGAGGATCTGCCGCCGGTCGTCCGGGTCGGGGGCGCGCTCCACCAGTCCTTGCTCGTGCAGCGCCGCCAGGGTGACCGCCATCGACTGCGGCGTGATGTGCTCGGCGGCCGCGAGACCACTCGCCGTCATGGGGCCGCCGCGTCGTAGCCACCCCAGCGCGGTGGCGTGCTGGTACGGCATGCCCGACTCTCGCCGGAGGCGGCGCACCACCCGGCCGAGCGCCGTCCGCAACTCCTCGGCCACCGTCTCCGCCTGCGCTTGGTCAACCACGCCACCAGAGTACACAGTTCAACTTAACAGTTAAACTGCCGATATTTCCGGCTGGCAGGGGCCAGGCTTGTTCCACAGGATGCGATCTCGCTAGATTCCCGGCTCGTACGGCTCGCGGGCCGGCTGGGTCTGGAGGCGCCACAGGGCGCCGCAGCAGCCCAGGATCAGGAACATCACGTTGGTGATCATGGGGAAGCTGAAGGCGTCGAAGGTGCCGAAGCCGAAGATGGCCACGGCCATCGAGGCGGCGAAGCACTGGGCGAGGTGGCGGGTCTCCTCGTCGGTCGCGGCCTTCCTCGCCTGCCGGGCGAGCACCCAACCGGACAGCAGGAACACGATCAGGGCCAGCACGCCGACGAGGCCGGTCTCCAGGGCCGACATCAGGTACTGATTGTCGATCACGCGGTAGATGCGCGGGAGGTAGGTCGCGAAGCCCTGGCCGAACAGCGGGCGTTGCGTCACCGCCTGGACGACCGCGTCGTAGTCGCCGGTGCGCGTGGTGGAGTTCTCGTCGGAGCCGATCACGGAGACGAGGTTCAGCACGGTGCCGATGAGCCCGGGGATGACCAGGCGCATCACGATCGAGGCGACGCCGAAGATCAGGATCGCCCGCAGCCGCCACTCGGAAGGCCAGGTCGGCAGCAGCACCACCATCACGACGAACAGGCCGAGGATGGCCGAGCGCGACACGCTCATCGGCAGCGCGCTGGCGATGAGCGCGACCATCAGCCACCGCTTGCGGCGCTGCTCGGGGATGCGGCAGTAGATCGCTCCATGCAGCGCGAGCGGCAGCACGGCGGCGAGGACCACGCCGAGCTCGATGGGGTGCGTGGCGGTGCCGGCCGGGCGGAAGAAGCCCTCGCGCTCGAACAGCACGGCCGACCCCTTCTCGACGAGGCCCGGCAGGGCGAGGTAGCGGGTCACCTCGATGCCGGTGAAGAACTGGATCATCGCGACGAACGCCGGAAAAGACGCCCCCAGCACGATGCGCTGCCGCAGCGTCTCCAGGCGCTCCATGCTGTTGACGCCGTCGGCGGTGACCAGGGAGATGCCCGCCCAGCCTCCGACGAGCACGAGGCCGAGGTCGGCGGCGTTCACCTCGTCCGCCGAGAGCGGCCGGGTGGCCGCCGCGACGTAGCTGGCGAGGACGGCCAGGGCGAAGAAGACGATGACCGGACGTACCGGTTGCCGCCCCCGGATCGGGGTCCACCGCGGCGAGAGCGTGGACAGCAGGTACCAGACCAGCAGCAGCACGGCCACCATCGAGGAGGGCGAGCCCGCTCCGCCGAGGGGGCCGACCACGTACCGGGCGGGCATCACGAACAGGACGATCAAGAAGAACGTCATGATCGTCACCGGGTCGACGCGCGCCTTCGGCAGGATGGACCGGCGTTCAGGCGGCCGGCGGGTGGGGGGGCGGACCCGCGCGGCCTCCGACGTGCTGGTCACCGACCTGGCCTGGTGGGGTCGAACACGACGTACGGCTCGTCGTCGGAGTCACCCCCGGCGGAGTGCGAGCCGGGGGTCTGCCGGGAACGCAGCCCGTTGGACTCAGGCGCCTGACCGACGGGCCGCCCCTGTCTGGCGCCGTTGCCCGCGGCGTCCCTCGACGGGGACCCCGAGCCCGAGGGAGGGGCGCCCCTCGGACGATCCTTGTCGTCGGACCAGACATAGAGGTCGTCGTCGACCTTGATGGCCGGGAGCGGGACGGTGTAGCCCTCGTCGATGCTGTGCTGGTGCGCCCAGGGGTCGCGGGGCTCGGAGGGCGACCCGGGCTTGGCAGAGGAGGACGCGGAGTTCGCGCGCCGGTCGTGCAAGCGCGGCTCGGGCGGCTCGATGGGCCTCGGAGGCCGCGCCGGGGGCCTGCTGCGCGGCGCGACGCCGTTCGCGGGCCGTTGAGGGGCGCCGCCGGCGGAACGTTGCACGCGCTGCTGAGGCGGGCCCACCGGAGGCTGCCCGGCCCTGGCGGTCACCACGTCGGGCTGGGACGACCGGCGGCGCTTCTGCGCCACCGACTCCAGGAACAGCGGAACCCCGATGGTCAGCAGCATGCCGCCCGCGAAGATGATCACCAGCAGGCGGATCTTCTTCTCAGGGGTCAGCTCGGCCTTGTCGCTGGAGGTGACCAGCTCGGCCCGGATCGTCGCGTCCGGGAGGATGGACGACTTCTGCTGCATCTCGGTCAGCCGCTCCTGGCTGAGCGTCGCGAGCGTCTCCATCGTGGCCTGGGCGACCTTGGGGTCGGCCCCCGTGGCCGTGATGTCGAGGAGCGGACCCCGCGAGTCCTGCGCGAGGCCCACGGTGAAGTCGGCGGTCTTGCCCTCGTCCTTGAGCTTCTGCAGGGTGCGCTCGTCGCTCATGCCACGGGAGATGACCTCGGCCGTGATGGTCAGCGAGGCGTCGAACGCCAGCCAGGGGTTGCCTCCCACCGGCTGAGAGCCCTTCCTCGACGACAGGAAGACCACGGTGGCCTTCGACTCGTACTGCCAGGGAATCGCTATGAGCGCCCCGACCGTCGCCGCGATCGTGACGGCCAGCAATGCCAGCGTCACTGGCCACCGCCGGAGCAGCGCACGCAGCGAATCAAGCAGGTCCATAGTGTCCCTTCACCCCCGCCCGGCCGGCCACATCTGTGATTCCCACCCCGCCGAGTCGCCGAGGTAGGACGCGCGAACACATCGGCGCGTTGTCATCGCCCTCAAGTGTTTCCTCTGAGTGCTTTCTTTACCAGGCCCGTCCCAAAACTCCATACGCCTGTGCCACGATGTGTCGGTGCGAAGGCGAGTGGTTGTGCGGAGCTGCTGCCTGGCGCTGATCTTCCTGGTCGCCGCCTGTGCGGTGCTGTGGGTCCGTTATAGGTCACCTCTTTACCAGAGTTCGGTCACGGTCGCCTTCATAACCAAGACCAACCACTTTCAAGGTGAGGTCTACGACCACTTCACCGACAACCACATCTATATGGCCCTGGCCACGGCCCGTTTCTTCGACAACCCCAGCACCCAGGAGCGGCTCCGCTCCATGGGAGGCACCGCCTCCTTCCACTACGCGGTGGCGCACTGGGGCAACGAGGAGCTCCCGGTGTACGGCCAGCCGTACGCCTCCATGCAGGCCCTGTCCGACAACCCCAAAGAGTCGATCGACACGCTCAACCTGGCGCTCCAACTTCTCACCCAGAAACTCCAGCGCCTGCAGACCTCGGCGGGAGCCACGGGGCGGGTGATGATCAAGTATGAGCCCATCGGCGGCATCATCGGACCGGAGCGGCAGGGCCTCCAGAAGAGCCGTGCCACCGTGGGCATCGGCCTCATCACCGTCCTGATGTCGGTCGTGGCCATGTCCCTCACCCGTGACCGCAGTGGCGGCTCGCCCGGCACGTCACCCGCACCACGCCCGACGGCCTCTCCAGGCCCTGTGAGACGAGCACGGCCGTCCCGCGTCGGGGCCGGCACCAATCTGTAGTTGAGATCCACGAAAGGTGACAGCGCTTCCCGCGAGCCCGCTGTGGAGCGTTCCGAAGACCTATGACCTGGAGCTTTCGGTGTCCTCATCGCTGCCGCGCCGTTGTGCCCCGCTCGTCGTCTCCCTCGTGATCGGCGGCGTTGCCGCGGCCGGCTGCGGCGCGAGCGGCACGGCGGACGACGGGCGCGAGCCCATCCCCGGGCACACTCCCCAGCCCGAGGTCCGGCCCTCCCCGGAGAACAACGGCTTCCCCTCCGCCGCGACCACGGGGGTGCGGCCCGGGAGCCCGCTCAAGAAGGTCGGCGAGGTCACCGTCATGAAACCGGGGGCCGTCGTCGAGAACCTCGAAGTGCACGGCAAGCTCAACATCAAGGCTGACAACGTGACGGTCCGCAACGTGCGGGTGATCGGCGAGGGCGACTGGTCGATCATCCAGGCGGAGGGCGCTTCCGGCGCGGTCGTCGAGGACTGCGAGATCTCCGGCGACGGCGTCGTCAAGGCGCAGTGGGGCGTGCTGAACCAGGGTGGCGACATCACGGTGCGGCGCGCGAACATCCACACCGTCTCGAACTCCGTGGGCACCGACCACGGTCTCATCGAGGACTCCTACATGCACGACTTCAAGGAGTATCCCGGCGACCACGTGACCGGGCCCCAGATCAACGGGTCTCCCCAGAAGGGCCTGACCCTGACGATCCGCCACAACACCATCCTCAACCAGATCGCCCAGACCTCCGCCATCTCGATCTATCAGGACTTCAGCAGGGCACACGACGTGCTCATCGAGCGCAACCTGCTCGGCGGCGGTGGCTACGCGATCTACGGCGGGGCCGGCAAGTTCGGCACTCCCACCGATATCCGGATCATCGGCAACGTCTTCACCCGGCGCCTGTTCCCGAAGGGCGGCTTCTGGGGGCCCCTGACCTACTTCGACACCAAGGGCAAGGGCAACCGCTTCGAGGGCAACGTGTGGGAGACCACCGGCGAGCCCGTCGCCCCCTGACCGGACCAGGCTCACGTCGCGGCGGGCGAGTAGGCGTCCCGCAGCAGGAGCCGCGGACGTCCCGAGCCGTCGGAGGGCACCGTCCACACGTCCGAGCTGTCGCCCCGCAGCCTGCTGTACATCACCGTGCGCGCGTCGAGCCAGGCCACCTGGTCGTCCACGTTCGCGGGCTCGGCGAGCGCGGTCTCCCGGCCCGATCGCAGGTCCAGCGTGTACAGCCGCCACGGATCGCCGCTGCCGCCCATCCTCTTCTTGTACGCCACAAGAGTGCCGTCCGGTGAGAGCGACGGGCACTCGGCGTTCTCGCGGAGCACGCGCATCCGGCGCTCGGCGAAGTCGCCCTGCACCAGGTAGGTCCTGCCCTCGCTCGACACCGTTGCGTAGAAGCGGTTGTCGTCGGCCGCGAAGGTGACACCCCAGTAGTTCAGGTCGGGTGCCCTGAAGACGCGTCCGTCCTTCTCAAGCGTCAGGTCCTCCAGGCTCTTGACGAGCGTGCCCGTACGGGTGTCGAGGATGCCCGCGCGCGTGGAGAAGCCGACGCTGAGATAGGAGTCACCCGCCACGAAGAAGGTCCAGGCCGCCATGCGCCCGCTCGCCGAGACCCGCGCCCTGCTCGGAATGCCCGAGAGCGAGATCCGCCGCACCTCGCGCAGGTGGTCGTCGACCACGATGGCCTCCGACTTGGTGACCACGCCGTTGGTGACGCGCAGGCAAAGTCCGGTGCCCGCCGCCGCGTAGAAGCGCTTGCAGCGCAGGCCCGTGGAGCGCGGCTGCCCCTCTCCGCTCGCGGGCACCGCGAGGACCGTACCGCTGTCCGGCGAGGCGCCCGCGCGCACCATGAGAAGCTCGCCCGGCTCCAGGGAGGTCTGCCGGAGCGCCGGGCCGGCGCTCGCCGCGGCCCGCTCGGGCGCCTGCACCTCCGGCCTCGCCCGCAGGACGTAGACCACCCCGACCGCGCCGAACAGCAGGACCGCGACCACGAGGATCACGACCCGCGCGCGCCCGGACAGCGCCGAGACGTTCACGCGGGCCCACTCAGGTGGCCGTCGATCTCGGTGTACGTCTCGCCGGTCTCGGGGCAGCGCCACAGGCCGGGCGCGTCCTGCCGTAACGTCACGCCCGCGCGGCCGACCCAGCCGATCCGGCGCGCGGGGACCCCCGCCACCAGGGCGAAGTCGGGAACGTCCCGGGTCACCACGGCCCCGGCCGCGACCAGCGCGTGCCGCCCGATCGTGCGCCCCGCGACGACCACGGCCCGCGCCCCGATGGAGGCGCCCGCCCGTACGACCACGCCCTCGGCGGTCCAGTCGCCGTCACGCTTCAACCCGCCGTCGACGTCGGTCGAGCGAGGGTAGACGTCGTTGGTCAGCACGGCGGCGGGCCCGACGAAGACGCCGTCCTCCAGCACCGCAGGCTCGTACACCAGGGAGTAGTTCTGTAGCTTGACCCGGTCGCCGATCTGGACGCCCGGCCCGACATAGGCGCCCCGCCCGAGGATGCACCCCTGGCCCAGCACGGCCTGCTCGCGGACCTGGGCGAGGTGCCAGATCTGGCTGCCCGCGCCGATCTTGGCGCTCGGGTCCACGTCGGCGGTGGGCGCTATTCGCGGTTCGGTCATCGGGAGCTCCCATTGAGGGTGAATACTTCGGAAGTATGCCAAGCGCGAGCGTCATCATCCCGGCGCACAACGAGGGCCGCGTAGTCGGCCGGCTCCTCGCGCGCCTCCTGGAGGAGGCCGCCCCCGGCGAGTTCGACATCGTGGTCGTGGCCAACGGCTGTGACGACGACACCGCGTCGGTCGCGCGCGGCTTTGGCGTCACCGTGATCGAGACGCCGGTGCCCTCCAAGCGCGAGGCCCTGCGGCTCGGCGACGAGGCCGCCCGCGCGCATCCCCGCGTCTACGTGGACGGCGACGTCGAGATGGGCACCGCCGACGTCCGCGCCCTCCGCGACGCCCTCCTGGGCGGCAGCCTCGCCGCCGCGCCCGAGAGGGCCCTGGTGCTGCGCGACCGCCCGTGGACGGTACGCGCCTACTACGCGGTGTGGAGCAGGCTTCCCGCCGTGCGCGAGGGGCTGTTCGGCAGGGGCGTGATCGCGGTGTCCGAGGAGGGCAACCGCCGCATCATGGATCTTCCCCCGGTGATGGGCGACGACCTCGCGGCCTCGCTCGCCTTCACGCCCGCCGAGCGGCAGGTGGTGCGCACGGCGCACGCGGTCATCCACCCGCCGAGGACCCTCGGCGACCTGATGCGGCGCCGGGTGCGCGCCGTGACGGTCGTCGCGGAGATCGAGCAGGGCCCTATGGCGGGGCAGGAGGCCCGCACGGGCCTTCGCGACCTGATCGCCATCGGCGCACGCGCGCCCTGGCTCCTGCCGCACCTCGGGGTGTTCCTCGCCGTCACGGTGGCCGCCCGCGCCCGGGCGCGCCGCGCCGTGCGGGCGAAGGACTACACGACCTGGCTGCGGGACGAGAGCAGCAGGACCTGAGCTGTCAGGCCCGCCTGCGGCCCTGGACGTACTCCTTCACCACCATCCAGGCGAACCGGGTGTTGGTCGACAGGTAACGCGGCCCCAGCCGGAGGGGCTCCTGGAGGAACCGGTAGAACCACTCCAGGCCGAGCCTCTGCCACAGGACGGGGGCCCGGCGCACCTTTCCAGCGAAGACGTCGAACGAGCCGCCGACGCCGTGGATCACCCCTGCCTGGACGTCCTCGGCGAACCGCGCGAGGAAGATCTCCTTCTTCGGCGAGGTCATGCCGAGGAACAGCAGGTCGGGCTTGGCCTCCCCGATGCGCGCCGCCACCTCGGGGGCCTGCTCGTCGGTGAAGTAGCCGTCGCGCGCCCCCGCAACCTCCAGCCCCGGATAGCGAGCGCGCACCTCGGCGACCACCCGTTCGAGCACCTCGGGCCTGGCCCCGAGGAAGTACGCGCGGTACGACCGCCTCGCGCCCTCCTCCATCAGGGAGGTGAACAGGTCGATGCCTGCGACCCGCTCGGGCAGCGGACGGCCGAGGAACCGGGAGGCCCACACGATGGCCTGCCCGTCGGCCACGACGAGGTCGCACGAGGTCACCGAGTCGCGCAGCAGCTCGTCCTCGCTCATGCGGACGGCCTTGGCCGCGTTCACCACGCCGATGGTGAGGTTCTCCCGTCGGTCGACCGCCGCCACGCACCGGGCGACGGTCTGCTCCATGGTGAGAGCGTCGAGCGACAGCCCCAGCAGCGCCCTGCGGGGCGGGGCGGCGCCGTTCACCCGTGCTTCCCGCGCGTGTCGCGGGGCAGCGAGAACAGCCACGCGTAGAGCAGCCACCCCAGCTCGTACGGGCGGCACTCGCGGTCGACGGCGAGCGGCGGGTAGATGCGGTCGAGCACCCCGATGCGCGAGCCCTGGTTGATCGCGGTGGCCACGGCGCGCACGCCTCGGACGATCTTCTTCGGGTCGTCCCTGGCGGCCTTGCGCCACGTCAGGTCGAGCTCCTCGACGATCAGCTCGTCGTCGATCTCGGGCCTGGAGGTCATCCAGTGGAGGCCGAGGGCGATGTCCTTCATATAGGAGGTGCCGCCGGCGTCGGCGAGGTCGAGCAGGGCCATCGGGGCCATCGAGAGCTGGTGGACGCTGTAGACCGGGTAGCCCTCGACCACCCCGCCCGTACGGGCGTCGTAGTGCCACCACCACTGGCCCTCCGGCCCCTGCGCCGCGCAGATGCCCGCCGCGATCTGCTCGGCCGCCCTGAGCGCCGCGTCGTCGCCGGTGTGGGCGTGCAGGCGCGCGAGGGCCTGGAGGGGATAGACCTGGTCAGCGAAGCAGCCGACGTGGGCGCGGTACCAGGAGGCGGGGCCGAGGACGTGCCGGTAGAGCCGGTCGTCCCCCAGGCCGGTGAGCAGCCTCTGCCCGGCGTGCTCCAGCCGCCTTTCCAGCTCTGGAGCCCCCGCCTGCACCCGGTGCGCGGCGGTCAGGGCGGCCAGCGCCCACGACGCCTCGACCGTGTAAACCGGGTCGCCCGTGTTCAGCGCGCCTTCGAGCTCCGCCAGCCGGTGGAGGCCCCTGTCGAGCTCCGGGTGGCCGGTCTCGGCCGCCGCCCACGTGATGAGGGCCACGTCGCCGAGGTTGGCGATGTCGGGAAGCCCCTTGATCAGGTTTCCGACCAGATCGACGACGGTGTCCCCCGCCAGGGCGGCTCGCTGCGTGCCCTCCGGCAGGGTGGCCACGCCGAGGGCCACGATGGCGCTGTAGCGCACGCTCCGCCCCTCGGGGACGGCCGTCCAGCGCCCGTCGTCGCCGCGCCTGCCGCGCCTGGTGAAGACGAACTCACCGTTGGCGTAACCGGGAGGAAGCCCGCGGACCGACAGGTCGACCATGCGGTCGACGAGCGCGGCCGCGGGTGCGTCGATTTCGGCGAGCGCACCGAGACGACCCTCATGGCGAGTCATCGCTCACCCCCCAAACTTGTGATCAGTAGAAGACGGCATTGTCATGGTTTTCAGGCATCCCAGCCACCGCGCCACCTGCCGCGGGCGGCCCACAGCTCGGCCCAGTCGCCGCGCTCGGCCGTGGGACGGCCCTGCCGATCGGTGTCCGGAGGTGCCACGCGACGACTGAGCGCCGCCCTGAGCCAGACGCCGAACAGCAGCATGGCGGCGCCCAGTCCGCGCAGGCCGCGCGGGAAGTGGCGCCGGATCACCGTGATCTTTCCGGTGAACAGCAGCACCAGCTTGTTCAGGCTGGAGGAGGACATGCCTCCGGGATGCACGAACACGGCGCGGTCTGTCACCATCGGCCGGTAACCGGCGGCCCCGGCCCGCAGGCACAGGTCGGCGTCCTCCCCGTACATGAAGATCGCGGTGTCGAACCCGCCCACCTCGTCCCAGACGTCGCGGGCGACGAGCATCATCGCCCCGGTGACGATGGGCACCCGTCGCTCACCGGTCCAGGTCGTCGGGGACTCGGGGTCGAACAGCGCGCGGCCCGGGAAGACCGTGGACAGGCCCGAGGCGAAGCAGAACACCGACCACGGCGTGGGCCTCCCCCACCAGGAACGGGGGTCGTTCTCGCCCGTCTCGGTGACGCAGCGCCCGCCGACGATCCCCGCCCGGGGATGGCGCTCCGCGCACTCCAGCAACCGCGTGAACGCCTCGGGCCAGACCTCCGCGTCGGGGTTCACGAAGACGAGGTACCGGCCCGCCGCCACCTCCGCTCCGGCCACGCATCCCTCGGCGAACCCGCCGTTCACACCACGGGCGACGACCCTGGCCCACGGCGCGGCGGCCCTCGCCACCTCCACCGTGTCGTCCGGGGAGTTGTTGTCGACGACGATCACCTCGGCGTCCGTGGCCTTGGCCGCGCTCTCCACCGCCGCGAGACAGCGGGCGATGTACCCGGCGCTGCGGTAGGTGACGATGATCACAGACAGCTTCACGCGCGTGCCCTTCTCAGCAGAGGAACGGCGACGGCGAGCGCGACGCCGAGGCCCGCCGCCATCGCGACCACGGCGGCCTGCGGCCCGCGCGCCGTCCACAGCACGCCGAAGACCCACGAGGCGGCCATCGCGCCGAGCGCCTGGCCGGTCTGCACGACCGCGAGCCCCGTGGCCCGCCGCTCCTCCGGCAGCAGGGGCCCCGCGAGCGCGCTGACCACTCCGTCGGTGGAAGCGTACGACAGGCCGCGCAGCACCAGCGCCGCGACGAGGACCGCAGGACCGGGCGGGAGCAGGAGCAGCGCGTAACAGGCGAGCA
Organism: Sphaerisporangium sp. NPDC049002; assembly: GCF_040649355.1. Taxonomy (NCBI): domain Bacteria; kingdom Bacillati; phylum Actinomycetota; class Actinomycetes; order Streptosporangiales; family Streptosporangiaceae; genus Sphaerisporangium; species Sphaerisporangium sp. NPDC049002. Next base: position 51,279 of record NZ_JBEZFH010000009.1, read on the forward strand.
GGGCGACGTATCCGCCGATCACGACCGTGGAACGCCCCACCCGGTCGGCCAGCCGCCCGAACGGCACGGCGGCGACGAGGTAGGCGGCCGAGACGCCGACGGGGAACAGGGGAAGCCAGCTCGCCTCGATGTCGAGCCTGCTCTGCAACATGAAGTACAGGAAGGAGTCGCTGATGGTCGCGAGCGACAGCGGCAGCATCGCGAAGAGCACGCGGCGGAACGGCCTCTCCCTGAGCAGTTCCAGCGCCCCCCGCAGCGACACCTTCGGCCGCTCACGCCCACCGGCCCGTGAAGGCCCACCCCCGGCGGCCCGTGAAGGCCCACTCCCGTCGGCCCGTGAAGCCCCGCCCCCGTCGCCCCGTGAAGCGCCCCCGTCGGACCCTGAATCCTCACCCGCCGCGGGCGGTGTACGTCCGCCCGCCGGGCCGCCAGGCTCGTGGACGAAAAGGACCATGATGAGCACGCCCACCATGGCCACGCAGCAGCTCACCACGAACACCGGGTCGTAGTCGTTGGCGCTGCCGACGGCCGCCACCACGCCGAAGGCGGCGAGCGGGCCCATGAGCGCGCCGGCGGTGTCCATGGCGCGGTGCAGCCCGAAGGCGCGGCCCTGCGCCTCCGGCGGGGCGCTCAGCGAGATCATCGCGTCCCGGGGAGCGGTGCGCAGCCCCTTGCCCGCCCGGTCGAGGCCGATCACCAGGCCGATCAGCGGCACGGAACGGCCCACGAGCACGTAACCGAGCTTGCAGACGGCCGACAGGCCGTACCCGACGCCCGCCACCAGCTTGCGGCGGCGGAAGCGGTCGGCGACGTGCCCGCCCACGAGCCGGAGCACGGCCGTCGCCCCGGTGTAGACGCCGTCCAGGAAGCCGAACTGCATCGGGCTGAGCCCGAGCTGGTAGATCAGGTAGAGCGGCAGGATCGCCGTCACCATCTCCGAGGAGACGTCGGTGAACAGGCTGACCGCCCCGAGCGCGACGACGTTGCCCGTGAGGACGCGTCCCACCCCGCCCGAGCCCCGGCCGTGGGGCCCCTCGCCTCCGCTCGGCGGGGATCCGCCGTCCTCGCCCGATGCGCCCGGCGACGGCCGCTTCTGGGAGTCGGCCCGGCGCGTCTCCGACAGGTACATCAGGCCGGGCCTCCGACCATGGAGGGCCATGCCTCGTGGAGCGCGTCGCGCCAGTGGCGGATCGGGGGCATGCCCGCGAGGGCCCATCGGTCGTGGCCGAGCACGCTGTAGGCGGGTCTGGCCGCCGGGCGGGCGAAGTCCGCGCTGCCGACGGGCCTCACCCGGCCGGGATCGGCGCCGAGGAGCCTGAAGATCTCGCGGGCCAGGCCGTACCACGTCACCTGGCCGGAACTGGTGCCGTGATAGACGCCGGGAGGCGCGTCGGCACGCGCCAGCCGTAAGAGCTGAGCGGCGAGGTCGGTGGTCCACGTCGGCTGGCCGAGCTGGTCGTCCACCACGCCGACGGTCTCGCGACCGCCCTCCAAGGCGATCATCGTCTGGACGAAGTTCTTCCCTGACGCGCCGTAGAGCCAGGCGGACCGCACGACGTACCCGGCTTCGGGGAGCAGCCCGAGTACGGCCCGCTCGCCGGCGAGCTTGCCGCGCCCGTAGGCGTTGACCGGCCGCGTCGGGGCGTCCTCGGCGTACGGCGCGCTCGCCGTCCCGTCGAAGACGTAGTCGGTGGAGATGTGGAACAGGCGGGCGCCCACCTCGGCGCAGGCGGTGGCAAGGGCGCGCACGCCGCCGCCGTTGACCGCGAGGGCGTCGGCCTCGTGCTCCTCGGCGTCGTCCACGGCCGTCCAGGCGGCGCAGTTGACCACGACGTCCGGCTTCTCCTGCCTGACGACCTCGCGCACACCGTCGGGATAGCGCAGGTCGAGGCGGTCACGGCCGTACGGCAGGACGTCCGGCGAGGCGGGGTCGTTCGCCAGCTCGGCCACCAGTGCGCTTCCGAGCATGCCGGCGGCGCCGGTGACCAGCAGCCGGTTCACTGATCACCCTTGAGGTGCTTCCACCAGGTGGGGTTGTCGACGTACCACCGGACGGTGGCGGCGATGCCCTCGTCGAAGCCCGTGCCCGGGGCGTACCCCATGCTCCGCAGCTTGGAATCGTCCAGGGAGTAGCGCCGGTCGTGCCCCTTGCGGTCGGGCACGGGCTCGACCGCGCTCCAGTCGGCGTCGAGCTCGTCGAGGATGCGCTGGGTGAGCTCCAGGTTGGTCAGCTCGGCCGTGCCGGCGATGTGGTAGACCTCGCCCGGCTCGCCCCGCTCCGCCACGAGCTGGATGCCCCGGCAGTGGTCGTCGACGTGGACCCAGTCGCGCACGTTGCCGCCATCACCATAAAGCGGGACTTTCAGGCCTTCGAGAATGTTAGTCACGAAGAGCGGGACGACCTTCTCGGGGAACTGGTACGGCCCGTAGTTGTTGCCGCAGCGGGTGATCGACACCGGCAGGCCGTGGGTGACGGCGTAGGCCCGGGCGATCAGATCGCTGCCCGCCTTGGCGGCGGCGTACGGCGAGCGGGGCTGGAGGGGGGCGTCCTCGGCCCACGAGCCCTCGTCGATGGTCCCGTAGACCTCGTCGGTGGACACGTGGACCACCTTCGGCACGCCCGCCTCCAGACAGGCCTGCAGCACCGTCTGCGCGCCGAGCACATTGGTGCGCACGAAGGCGGCGGGACCGTCGATCGACCGGTCGACGTGCGACTCGGCGGCGAAGTTGACGACCACGTCGTGGCCTGGAACGACCTTGGAGAGCAGCGCGGCGTCGCAGATGTCACCGTGCACGAGGTCGTAGCGCCCCTCGACGGGCTCCAGGTTGGCGAGATTTCCGGCGTACGTGAGCAGGTCCAGCACCGTGACGCTCGCTCCTGCGAACGCCGGATAGCCTCCCGAGAGCAGCGTGCGGACATAGTGCGACCCGATGAAACCGGCGCCGCCGGTTACGAGAATCCTCATGAGCTGATCTGCACCTTGCTGTGATCGCCGAGCACCAGCCGGTGGGCTCTGGGTGTGTTGGGAGCGGGCGTGACCTCGACGTCATGCCCGATCAGGGACGCCTCGATCCGGCGAACCCCGTGAATGGACGCACGCCGCAGCAGAATCGAGTACTCGATCTCGCTGTCCACTACGTGACAGTCCTCCGCCACGGAGGTGAAGGGCCCGATGTAGGAGTCCCTCACCACGGCGCCTGCGCCGATGACGACCGGCCCGACGATGCGCGAGCGGGCGACCTCGGCCCCCGCCTCGACGACGACCCTGCCGATGATCTCGCTGGCGTCGTCCACCGTGCCGTCGAGCCTCTGGTCCAGTTCCTCCAGGAGAATCCTGTTCACCTCCAGCATGTCGGTGACGTTGCCGGTGTCCTTCCAGTAGCCGGAGATGAGGGTGGAGTCCACCCGGTGCCCGGCGTCGAGAAGCCACTGGATCGCGTCGGTGATCTCCAGCTCGCCGCGCCAGGAGGGCTTGAGCGCGGAGACCCCCTCGTGAACCGCGGGAGTGAAGAGGTAGACCCCGACCAGCGCGAGGTCGCTCTTGGGCGAATGGGGTTTCTCTTCCAGCCCGACCACCCGCCCGGCGGCGTCCAGCTCCGCCACCCCAAACTGCCGGGGGTCGGCGACGCGGGTGAGCATGATCTGGGCCGAGGGACGCTCCTCGTGGAACCGCCTCACCAGCGGCTCGATGCCGCCGACGATGAAGTTGTCGCCGAGGTACATGACGAAGTCATCCTCGCCAAGGTAGTCGCGGGCGATCAGCACCGCGTGGGCCAGCCCGAGCGGCGCCTCCTGCCGCAGGTAGGTCACCTCCAGGCCGAACGCCGACCCGTCGCCGACGGCGCCCTCGATCTCCGCGTGGGTGTCGCCGACCACCATGCCGACCTCGCTGATGCCCGCCGCCGCGATGGCCTCCAGGCCGTAGAACAGCACGGGCTTGTTGGCCACCGGCACCAGTTGCTTGGCGGAGGTGTGGGTGATGGGCCGGAGCCGTGTGCCGGACCCGCCGGCGAGCACGAGCGCCTTCACTAGTAAGCCCCTCCGCCACGGGTGACGGCGGACCAGGTCTTCCACAGGATCTGCAGGTCGAGGATGAGGGACCAGTTCTCGACGTAGCGCAGGTCGAGCCGTACCGACTCCTCCCACGACAGGTCGGACCGGCCGCTCACCTGCCACAGACCTGTCATGCCCGGCTTGACCACGAGCCGCCGGCGCACGTCGGTGCCGTACTGCGCGACCTCGTCGGGAAGCGGCGGGCGCGGCCCGACCAGCGACATCTCACCGCGTAGGACGTTGAGCAGCTGCGGCAGCTCGTCAAGGGAGTAACGCCGCAAAAAACCGCCCACACGGGTGATCCGTGGATCGTTCCTCATCTTGAAGAGCACGCCGTCGAACTCGTTGTCCTCGACGAGGTCGAGTTTCAGCTTCTCGGCGTTCCGCACCATCGTGCGGAACTTGAAGACCCTGAACTCGCGCCCGTCGCGGCCCACCCGGGTCTGCTTGAACAGCGCGGGACCCGGGCTGGTGGTCCTGACCAGCACCGCGATCACCAGCATGGGGATCGCGAGCACGGTCAGCACGGCCGTCGCCACGAGCCGGTCGAACAAGCTCTTGACGACCTGGCGCGTCCCGTCGAACTCGGGGTGCTCGACGTGGAGCAGCGGCATCCCCGCGACCGGGCGGATGCTCGTACGGGGGCCGGCGACGTCCATGAGCGCGGGGGCGACGAACAGCTCGGTGCCCTTGCTCTCGATGCTCCACGCGAGGCGGCGCAGCGCGGCGCCGTCCAGCTCGGGGCAGGCCAGCACGGCCACCGCGTCCGCCGAGACCTTGTCGGCCACGGCCGCGACGTCGCCGAAGTCGCCGTAGACCGGGATGCCGTCGACGTCGAGCCCGTTGCCCGGGAACTGCCCGGGCGGCAGGCACGCCGCCACGACCCGCATGCCGTGGTACGGCTGGCGCCGGAACTGCATCACCAGGTCGAGCACGGCGGTCCTGTGACCGACGGCCAGCACGCGGCGCAGATACTCGCCCTCGGCGCGGCGCCGGTGCAGGCGCTTTCGCATGCGGTGGCGGAACACCAGGGTGAGGATCGTCGCGAGCGGCAGCATCGCCATGACGTAGCTGCGCGCGATCATGGTCTGGGTGGCATAGGCGCCGATCGCCACGGCGGCCGTCAGCCCCACCCCGCCGTCGAAGACCGCGCGGAACTCCTCGCTTCCCTCTCCGTGGCTCCTCTCACGGTAGACCCCGGCCAGTGCCATGGCGCCGGGCCAGGCGAGTCCGAGGCCGAACCCGAACAGCAACTCCGACCAGGGGATGAAGGCGCCCACCCAGAGCCTGAACCCCATTACCGCCTCGCACGCGATCATGGCGCATGCCATGTCGCCCGCGAGAAGAGCCCGCATATAGGAGCGCGTCCAAATGCTGGACGCCGTCAGCGGGCCCGTTTCGAGAAGCGCGGCACCGCGCTCCTCCAACCCCACCCTCATGCCTACCTACCCCTACCACTGACCTGCTCCTGCCAGACCGTGCAGATAACAGACGGCCGTTGCGTCTCTTTGGTTGACACACAACCCGGAAACATCACGAGCGCGGGTACCCGTTCAAATACTAAAGATCGTTATTAACGAGCGAAATAGCCGGGCAATGGCCACAATAGGCCTCGTACCAGGGAACGCCAGTCCTTGACGGAACGGTCCAAAACCGTGTAGGCAGCGACCGTCCAGCTACATTCAGCACATGTCTGGCATCCATGTAGAGCGATCCGGCCTGGTCACGACCGTCGTCCTGTCCCGTCCCGAGGTGCGCAACGCGGTGGACGGGCCGACGGCGAAAGCCCTCGCGGACGCGTTCCGGGATTTCGAGGCCTCCGACGCCGCCGTGGCCGTGTTGTGGGGCGACGGCGGCACATTCTGTTCCGGCGCGGACCTGCACGCGATCGGCACCGAGCGCGGCAACCGCGTGGAGGAGGAAGGGGACGGGCCGATGGGCCCCACCCGCATGCGCCTCTCCAAACCCGTGATCGCCGCCGTCGAGGGGTACGCGGTGGCGGGCGGGCTGGAGCTGGCGATCTGGTGTGACCTCCGGGTGGCCGCGCGGGACGCGACCTTCGGGGTGTTCTGCCGCCGCTGGGGCGTGCCCCTCGTCGACGGCGGCACCGTACGGCTGCCGCGCCTCATCGGAGCGGGACGGGCCATGGACCTGATCCTCACCGGCCGGGCCGTGGGCGCCGAGGAGGCGCGGCAGATGGGCCTGGTGGACAGGGTCGTGCCGCCAGGGGAGGCGCGGGAGCGTGCCGAGGAGCTCGCCCGCTCGCTTTCCGAGCTTCCCCAGGATTGCCTGCGGCAGGACCGCCTGTCGGCTCTGGAGCAGGAGGGGCTCACCGAGGAGGAGGCCCTGCGCAACGAACTGCGGCACGGCATGATCTCGCTGCGCGGCCAGATGACCGAGGGGGTCGGCCGCTTCCGCGCGGGAGCCGGCCGCCACGGAAGCCAGGAAGGACCGACGGCGGCTCAGTCGTATTCGAGGTCCGGCAGCGGCGACGGCGGGTCGGGGCTGCGCCACACGACCACATAGCTGAGGGTGGCGGCCGTGAACGCCTCGCTCAGCCGGTCGAGGTCGAATTCGGGCAGGTAGCGCAGCCTCGCCAGGAAGGTCGCGTCGGTCGCGGAGCGCGGCACCACACAACCCTGTCCGTCGCGGTCGAGCAGGACGATCAGGATGTCGGATTGCGTGACACCGCCGACGCGAACCTCGACGACGTCCTCCCACGCGAGGGCCTCGACACTGCCGTCGGCGTAGTGGCGGGTTACGCCCTCTTCGGTTACGTAGACATACGAATCCGGCACTGAGTTGCCGTGCATGGGCGCGATTGTGACGACTTACGAGCACTTCCTGCAAGGGAAGTCGCTAATCAGCACCCCAGGTGTGATCCAAATGGGCCGCCACGGCCCGCCGCGCCGCGTCGGACGGGCCTCGCGCGATGGCGTCGAGAAGGTCGCGGTGCTCGGCGACCAGCGTTTCCCTGTCGGGGTACACGGCGCGCAGCCGTACGAGGCCGAGCCGCGTCTCCGCCGCCAGCACCGCGTAGAGGCGTTCGAGCCGGGGGCTCCCCACGGCGAGGATCAGTTCCTCGTGAAGCGCCATGTGCTCGGCGACGACGTCCGCCCACGGCGCGTCCGCCGGAAGCGCCGCCATGCGGGTCAGCGCCCCGTCGGCCGAAGCCACCCGGCGGCCCGCCAGCCTTTCGGCCATGAGGTCCTCAAGCGGGCGCCGGACGTACATGAGGTCGTCCAGGTCGCGGGTGGTCACCTCGGGCACGTACGCGCTGCGGTTGCGCTCGCGCCGCAGGAGCCCCTCGTGGACCAGCACGGCCAGGGCTTCGCGGACGGTCGGGCGCGCCACGCCGTACAGGGACGTCAGCTCCTGTTCGGGCAGGGCCGTGCCGGGGGCGATCTCCCCCGAGAGCACGCGCCGTCGCAGGGCTCCCGCGAGCGCGTCGACCGTCGAGACGGGGTGCAGTTTCACGCCGACGATTGTGCCTTCTCATCGCCGGAGGGCGCATCGGACGGGGTACCGCGGGCGGACGGCGGCCCGGTCCGCTCGGGGAGGGCGACCAGCACCAGGCCGGCGCCGAGCAGGGCGAGCCCCGCCCAGGACACCGCGGTGAGCCGCTCGTGCAGGACGACCAGGCCGAGCAGGGCCGCCGCGGCGGGCTCCGCCAAGGCCAGGGTGGCCGCCTTCGCCACCGGGGTCGTCCGCAGTCCCCTGCCATAGAGGAAATAGGAGAGCGCCGTCGTGGCGAGGCCCAGATAGAGGGCGGTGAGCAGCCCTCGCGGCTCGCCCAGCCACGCCGTGCCCCTCCAGAGCAGGATCGGCAGCATGACCGCCGCCGCGCCGCCGAACATCACGCCCATCACCGCGCCGGACGGCGCGCCGCCGCCGATCGCCCGCGCGGCGGTCACCGCGTAGAAGCCGTAGAGCAGCCCGCCCGCCAGCGCGAGCAGCACGCCGACGGGATCGACGCCGACCGCCTCTCCTCCCGACACCAGCGCCGCGCAGCCCGCGACCGCGGCGGCGGTCGCGAGGGTCCAGCGGCGGCCCGGCCGCCCGCGGTCGTACAGCCACGACAGCAGGCCGGTGAAGGCCGGTCCGCTCCCGATGGCCACCACGGTCCCGACCGCGACCCCGGTGCGCCCGACGGCGGCGAAGTAGCAGAGCTGGTACGCGGCCACGGCCCCCGCCCCCGCGACCAGCGGCAGCGGACGCCCCCTGGCGAGGAGGCCCCACGCGGCCGGGCCCGCCGCCACGGCGAGGACGAGGCCCCCGATGACCAGCCGGGCCGCCGCGAGCGCCACTGGATCGGCCGCCCCCCTCAGCGCGAGCGTCCCCGCCGTGCCGGCGGTTCCCCACAGGACGGCGGCGGCGACCACGGCGGCGGGACCCCCGGCCGTACGCACGGCGGGACCTCCGGCGGACGTACGGGCGGCCGGACCCCCGGACGTGAGAGAGGTCCCTGATTCACCTGTCATGGCCATATTGTCTGACAACTAGACAAAATTTGGCAAGGAATCTGCCGTTTCCCCTTGGAATGGGGCCGTTTTGTTGTTAGAGAGCCCTGGTTCCCCGTGATCCTCATTGGTACTGTTTCGCCACCAATAACCCGCGTGTAACGATGCGGCTCCCCTGCGAGGTCACATGGGCGGGCGTAAGAGGTCCATCAAGTTCAAGATCCTGAGCCTGGTGCTGGTACCGCTGGTATCCCTCGTGGGGATCTGGGCTTTCGCCGCGACGATCACCATCCAGAACGGTCTCGACCTCCTCACGGTCAGCACCGTCTTCGACAACACGATCGTTCCCGCACGTGCGCTGATGACGGAGGTCGAGCAGGAGCGTTACCTCTCCCTGCTGGCTCTGGGATCGCGCGCCTCCGACCGCGGCGAGCTTGACGCCCAGCGGGCCAGGACCGACCAGGCACGTGCCACGCTCGAAAGGCTGGCGCTCGCCGATGACGTCCGGAAGGTCACCAGCGCCCCGCTCCTGCAGCGCGTCACCGAGCTGGTCACGGTCGCCCGGCGGCTCCCGGAGATCCGGGCACGGGTCGACTCAGGGAGCTTCACCCGGCTGCTGACCCTGGACGCCTACCGGCTGATCACCGACTCCATCGGCCGCGTCTACGACAAACTGGCGCTCGCCTCCGACGCCCAGGGGGAGCCCACGCGGGCCATCGTCCTCATCGGACGCAGCCGCGAGCTCATGAGCGAGCAGTCGGCGCTGCTCGCGGGCGCGGTCGCGTCCGGCTCGATCAGCGGCGAGGAGCGCACCGCCTTCACCGCCATGGTGATCAAGCGCCGCCTCCTGTACGACATGGGCTTCCAGCGACTCGACGAGGAGCTGCGCCAGCCGTACCTCACGCTGCAGAACTCCCCCCTCTTCGCCAAGTACGCCTCGATCGAGGACCAGGTCACGCAGGACGTACGGCCCGGCAGGTCCCTGCCCGGCGCGGCGGTGACCTGGGGGTCGACCCTCCAGAACCTCAACCTGACCTTCGACAGGCAGGCGGGCGTCGCGTCCAAGAAGATCGCCGACCGGGCCCTGCCCCTCGTCGCGACCATCCTGTGGCAGATCGCCCTCGCCGCCGGGCTCGGGCTCGTCGCGGTCGCCGTGTCGCTGTACATCTCGGTCCGCTTCGGCCGGCTCATCACCGCCGAGCTGGTCACGCTGCAGTACGCCGCGCTGGATCTCGCGAACCAGAAGCTGCCCTCGATCGTGCGAAGGCTCCGGCAGGGCGAGGACGTCGACGTGGCCTCCGAGACCCCTCCGATCCCCACCGGGACCACCCAGGAGATCGCGATCGTCAGCCAGGCGTTCACCTCCGTGCGGACCACCGCTATCGAGGCCGCCGTCGGGCAGGCCGAGATCCGCAAGGGCGTCAGCAAGGTGTTCCTCAACCTGGCGCGCCGCAACCAGTCACTGCTCCACCGGCAGCTGTCGATGCTCGACGGCATGGAGCAGAGGGTGACCGACCCCGAGTTGCTCGACGAGCTCTTCGGCCTCGACCACCTCACCACGCGCATGCGGCGGCACGCCGAGGGTCTGATCATCCTCTCCGGGGCCGTCCCCGGGCGCGGGTGGCGCACGCCGGTGCCGCTGTACGATGTCGTCCGCGCGGCGGTGGAGGAGGTCGAGGACTACCTGCGCGTCCACGTCGCCGTACCGGAGAAAATGGCGCTGTGCGGCTCCTCGGCCACCGACGTCATCCACCTGCTCGCCGAGCTGGTGGAGAACGCGACGATGTTCTCGCCCCCGCACACCCACGTCGAGATCCGTGGCGAGCTGGTGGCCAGGGGCTTCGTGATCGAGATCGAGGACCGGGGGCTCGGCATGAGCCCCGAGGAGATGGAGCAGATCAACCAGAGACTGGCCGATCCGCCGGAGTTCGACCTCGCCGACAGCGACCGGCTGGGCCTGTTCGTCGTCGGCCGCCTGGCCGCCCGTCGCGACATCCGCGTCTCGCTGCGCCCGTCCCCGTACGGCGGCACGACGGCGATCGTGCTCGTTCCCGAGGGCCTGGTGAGCCCGGCCGAGCCGGGGCCTGACGAGTACTCCGTGGAGCGGATCAGCGCCGTGGAGGCGGGTTTCGCGAACGGGCACGCCAACGGCAACGGGCTCGGGCTCCTCACCGGCGCCGTGACCAACGGAAACGGCCACACGAACGGCAACGGTCACGGGTACCTGAACGGGAACGGCGGCGGGACGGGGAACGCCGGGACCGGACCCGGGAACGCGAACGGCAACGGGCGTGACGGAGTCCGTGGGGCCGGGCTGCCGCACCGGGTGCGCCAGGCGAACCTCGCTCCCCAGCTCCGCGACGCGGCCCCGCCTGGTGGCGGTGCCGCCGAGCGCACGCCCAGGCATATGGCGGGCCCGATGAGCGACCCGATGGAAGATCCCCTGGACGCTCCGCTCCAGCCCTCTTCCGACATGTTCTCCTCGTTCCGGGCAGGCTGGGAGCGCGCGCATGAAGGGGAGGGGGACACGCCATGACCGACGGTGGTGAACGCTGGCTCGACCAGGAGGCAGGGCCTCTCATCCGCCCCTACACCGTCACACGCGGCCGCACCCGGCCCTCGGGTCCCGCGTTCGACATGGTCGCGATCGTCAGGGCCGTCGCCGGCGCCAGGCCCGCCGCGGGACTCGGCCCCGAGCACCTGCGCGTCCTGCGCATGTGCGGGAAGCCGATGTCGGTGGTCGACCTGGCGTCCGAGAGCGGCCTGTCGCTCGGCGTCGTCCGTGTCCTGCTGGGCGACCTGCGCGACCAGAGGCTCGTGACCGTACGGCCTCCGGCGACCATCTCCCAGCTGCCGGAGGAACGCCTCCTGCGGGAGGTGATCCAGGGCCTCCAGGCCTTGTAACCGGCGCCCGGCGTGACGGGGCCCCCTCTGAGACCATCCAGAGGGGGCCCTGCGGCGTAGCGGGCGTATCAGCTCTTGATCGTGTAGCTGTCGCCGTACACCTTCCAGGTCAGGGGCGGGTTCAGGTCGAGGTTGCCGGCCTTGAGGAAGACCCGCTGCTCGGTGTCCACCCTGCTGGTGTCGCTGTGCGCCTCTTCGGTCTTCATCGCCGCCTTGCGCGCGTCGAGGAAGGCGTTGAGGTACGTCGTCTCGTTGCCACCCTGGGCGGGGGTCTTGGCCTTCTTCATGGCCGTCTTGCGGATGCCGCCGAAGCTGACGCTGTCGTCGCCGGGGCCGTGCATGACGATGGCGTCGTAGTAGATGAACTGGCCGAGGGCGCGCAGCCCGTCCGCCTTGGCCTGCTGGACCGCCGGGTTGAAGTAGACCCTGTCACGCTCGGAGTTCTGCGCCTGCTGGAAGACCGTGTCCTTGGCGGCGGTCGCCCAGTCCTTGGTGAAGTTCGGGTCGAGCCCGCTGTGCGAGTCGCTGCCGTTGACCTTGCGCAGCGCCGGAAGGTACTTGGCGAGGACATTGCCCGGCTTGTTCTTGGCGTACAGCTCGACGAGGTCAAGCATGTCGCCGGTCCCCGAGCAGAAGCCGATGATCCCGGCCGTGTACCCGCGGCCGTCGTCGATGTCCTCGATGTACTTGTACTGGGCCTTCCAGTCGAGCGAGGAGTTCTCCGCGCTCGACACCAGCTGCATGGCGATGTCCTTCTTGTGCGGATCAGTGAGGTCGACCGACGCGGCCACCATGGACACGCGGGCCGAGAGCGCCGAGTCCGACGCGTGGGCGGCGCCCGCTCCGCTCACGAGAGCCGGGACCAGTGCCACGGCTAGCGCGGGGACGAGAAGGACGGCTCGTCGGGGGGACTGCCTGACCGGGGGGATCTGCACCTGTCTCTCCGTTCCCGCCACTCCGGACGGGGCCGCGCACGACGAAACCGCCCAGGACACAGGCAGTGCGGGGCTCACATGACCAGGAGTTTCCGGCGGTCTGGCCGAAGGCGGGGGCACCTTCGGGGATCGTTAGGAAAGTTTTCTAACGAATAGAAGCATCGCCCCGGAGCCATGTCAACGCCCACCGCGAAGCACCGCCTCCACCTGCCCGGATCGGACCAGGTCACTCGGACGCCCACCCAAGGTAAAGACTGGGTACCCATTCGTGATGAATGGGTAGTGATAGGGGTAGTTGTCCCGTTACTAGGTATGGGCCCGTCGGGAGATGCTCGACGTGTTGGTAAAGAGAACGAGCTGACGAGAAGATCAATCGGATTCAGGTGCAAGCCATGTGTCAACACCAGCCTCAGTGCCCGCCCGCGACCGCCGTCGACCACGAAGCGGCCTGTCTTGTGGCGTCTCACCCCGAGCAGGGGTGGGGGTTGCTGTGCAACGGCGTGGTGGTCTTCGACGACACGGGCGAGCTCCTGCCTGACGGACGAAGCATCCCCCCGGTCCATCGTTTCGCTTATGGTGCCGAGGCCTACGGAAGGGCGGCATGAAGATGATCACGCAGGTCGCCTCACCGCCCCGGACGAGCGCTTACGCGCCGGCGGCCCTCCGCATCGGGCCCGCCCGGCACCGGGCGACGCGGGCGTCATGGGTGCTCCTCCCCGACCCGGCCACCGTTCCGAAGACCCGGGGACGGGTGCGCCGCCAGCTGGCCGAATGGGGCGTCGGCGAGGAGGGTGACATCTTCGAACTGCTCGTCAGCGAGGTCGTCACCAACGCGATGCGCCATTCCTGGGGAGCGGTCATGACCGTCTCCATGAACCACGGCACCCTGCGCTGCGAGGTCCAGGACACCAATCCCGCCCTCCCCCAGGTGTGCCACGCCCACGAGGGTGACGAGGGCGGCCGGGGGATGTTCCTCATGGAGGCGCTTTCCAAGTCCTGGGGCAGCTACCGCGTGCCCGCGGGCAAGATCGTCTGGTTCGAGACGGCCTGCCCGGCCGGGGACGGCGGCGACGATGAGTGACGCCGCCGGTCAGGACGGCCGGCCTCGGCCCGGATGGGCCGGACCGGCCTTTGCCGGACCCCGGCGGCGACCCCAGGCCACGCGTCGCGTCCTCGTCGGCAGGCCTCGGAGACGTGCCATCTGCGAAACCCAGGATCTGCGGACCCCGTCAGGCCGCGCCCTGCCCTACTGAACGCCGTACTGGATACGGAAACGAGGCCTGTTCTCCCGGTACCCGGATCCCGGACCGGCGGCCAAGGTCTCCCCCCTGCCGGGCCTCCGGGCCCGCTCCCCCTCCCCCGGTGACGCCGGGGTCGGCCCGATTGCCCGCTATCGGTCGACCCCGGCGTTCCGCTGCCTCCGGCCGGGAGCCGGCCCGTCGTCCTTCTCTTTTCCCGGGTCCCCCGGGCCGTCGTCCCCACCGTCCCCGCCCCGGCTCTGCTCGGCGGCCCAGACCGCGACCTGCGCGCGGGAGTGGAAGCCGAGCTTGCTCAGGATGTGCTCGATGTGCCCCTCCGCCGTGCGCTGGGCGATGATCAGCGTCGCGGCGATCTCCTTGTTGCTCAGCCCCCGGGCGACGAGCCGGGCGATCTCCGTCTCCCTGCGGGTGAGCGGCGAGGGACGAGCGCCGCCGTCGGCGCAGGGGGCGGCGGGCGTGCTGTCCTCCAGGGCGTAGGCGAGCGCCTCGTCGAGGGAGAGCCTGGCGCCCCGCTGCATCGCGGCCTTGTACGCGGGCTCTCCGAGGGCCTGGTGGACGCGGCGTCCGCATTCGTCGTGGTAGCTGGTCAGATGCCCGAACCCGGCCATCGGCACGCCGACCGTCTGCCAGACGCCCCGCAGGACCCCGAACAGCCGGGCCGCCCTGTCGAAGTCGCCCACTCCGGCGGCGATCCAGGCCAGGACCTCCAGGTTGATCCCCATGCCCTGCCAGTCGTGGAGCGAACTGTCGAACCGCAGGCTCTCCTTCGCCAGGCACGCGGCACGGTCCGCGTCGCCCTCACGCCATCTCTCGATCGCGAGCGCCATCATCGCGTAGGCCCGGTGCCAGAGATCCCCTCGTGCCTCGCACGTACGGAGCGCCTCCTCGCCGGCGGCGACGGCCCGTTCGAAGTCGCCTTCGTAGGAGTAGGCGAGGGAGAGCCGGGTCAGGGCGATCACGTCTCCCACCTCGTCCCCGGCGGCCCGGCAGGCGGCCAGCGCCTCCTCGAACAGCTTGATCGCCGGCTCGATGTCTCCCTGGTACATGGCGGCCATGCCCGAGTAGAGCGCGACATAGGCGAGGACCGAGTCGAGCCTCAGCCGCTCCCCCAGCGTCTGGCTCTCCTCCAGCATCTCCAGGGCCGGGGGGATGTCCCCCTCCAGGATCGCCAGCCAGCCGGCGCCGCACAGTGCCCGTGCCCGCACGTCGCTGGGCCGGGTGACCAGGGACAGCCCCTGCCCGAAAAGGCGGCGGCCCTCGTTGACGTGGTGGCTGGTCTTCCAGTGGTACAGCAGGTCGGTGACCGCCCGCAGACCCTCCTCGGCCTCCCCCTGCTCGAAGCCGGAGCGCAGGGCGACCCGCAGGTTGGCGTGTTCCAGCCGCAACCGTACGAGCCACTCCACCTGCGATCTTGTGAAGAGCTGATCGCGGGCCTTGGCCGCCAGTTCGCGGTAGTAGACGCGGTGGCGCCGCCACAGCGCCTCCTCCTCGCCCGACTCGGCCAGCCGGTCCTTGCCGTACTGGCGGATGGTCTCCAGCAGCCGGTAACGGACCCCCGACGGATGCTCCTCGCGGACCAGCACGGACTTCTCCACCAGCCCGATCACCAGGTCGATGACGTCCTCACGGGCGATGCCGTCGCCGGAGCACACCTCCTCGGCGGCCTCAAGGTCGAGCCCGCCGCAGAAGACCGAGGTGCGGGCCCACATCAGGCGCTCGGCCTCTGTACACAGCTCGTAGCTCCAGTCGACCAGCGCCCGCAGCGTCTGGTGGCGGCGCGCCCCCGTTCGCGATCCCGCCGTGAGCAGCCGGAACCGGTCGTCCAGCCAGTCGAGCAACTGCTGGACCGAGAGCGCGCGCAGCCGTACGGCCGCGAGCTCGATGGCCAGCGGGATGCCGTCCAGCCGCCGGCAGATCCGCTCCACGGCGTCCCTGTTGGCCTCGCTGACCGAGAAGTCCGGCAGGACCGCCTCGGCCCGCTCCGCGAACAGCCGTACGGCGTCGACCTTGGCCAGCGCGTCCGTCGACAGCCTGGCCGTGGCCGAGTCGGGGACCGGCAGCGGCAGGACGGCCAGCGTCTGCTCGCCACTGATCCTCAGCGGCTGCCTGCTGGTGGCGATGATCCGCAGCTCGGGCGAGGAGGCGAGGAGCTCCTCCGCGAGGATCGCGCAGTCGTGCAGCAGGTGCTCGCAGTTGTCCAGGATGACGAGCGCCTTCTTGTCGCCCAGGTACTCGCTGACCGACTCCACGGGGGACAGTGCGGGCTTCTCCTCGATTCCGAGGACTTCCGTCAGGGCGTGGGCGATCAGTTCCGGATCGGTCAGGGGGGCCAGCTCGACGAGGCACACGCCGTCGGGGAACGCCCGCTGCACGTCGGCGGCCACCCGGGTGGCCAGCCGGGTCTTCCCGACTCCGCCGACCCCCGTGAGGGTCACCAGCCGGGACCTGGACAACAGCGACTTGACGTCCGCCACTTCCTGCCGACGTCCGACGAAGCTTGTCACCTCGGCGGGCAGCCTGCGCACCCGCCGCCGCTTCGAGATGCTAGATGCCATCCCGCTCACCAGTGCCTCACAGCGACACCGGGTACCGGATCAGCGTGCACGGCACACGAGTCGACATAAGTCAGGTTATGCCCCGGCCGTTTTGGAACCCACGTCCTCCGCGCACCGATCGTCCCTGCTGACCGCAAAGCTTTGATGTGAAGATGACCGCCTCGCCGCCCGATCACGGGCGCCCGAACCGCCGAAAAGGCGGCCACAGACTGTCGGACCTCCCTGGCAGCATCTCGTCCATGACATCCACACGGGAACCACTCACGGGAAAGGTCGCGCTGGTCGCCGGGGCCACGCGCGGCGCCGGCCGGGGGATCGCGAGGGAGCTGGGCGCGGCGGGCGCCACGGTGTACGTCACCGGACGCACCACGCGGGAGCGGCGCTCGGAGATGAACCGGCCGGAGACGATCGAGGAGACCGCCGAGCTGATCACCTCCGCCGGGGGGACGGCGATCGCGATCCAGGTCGACCACCTGGAACAGGACCAGGTCAAGGCGCTGGCCGAGCGCATCGACCGGGAACAGGGCCGGCTCGACGTGCTGGTGAACAACATCTGGGGCTCGGAGTCGCTCTTCGAATGGCACTCCAAACTCTGGGAGCACGACCTCGACGCGGGCCTGCGCCTGCTGCGGCTCGCGATCGACACCCACCTCATCACCGGCCACTACCTGCTGCCGCTGCTGATCAGGCGGCCGGGCGGGCTGCTGGTCGAGGTCACCGACGGCGTCGCCGAGTACAACGAGAGGCACTACCGGCTGTCGGCCTTCTACGATCTCGCCAAGACCTCGGTGATCCGGCTGGCGTTCGGCCAGGGCGAGGAACTGCGGCCGTACGGCTGCACCGCCGTCGCGCTCACCCCGGGGTGGCTGCGCTCGGAGCTGATGCTGGAGCACTTCGGAGTCACCGAGGAGAACTGGCGCGACGGGGCCGAGCGCGACCCCCACTTCGCGATCTCCGAGACGCCCGCCTACGTCGGACGGGCGGTCGCCGCCCTCGCCGGCGACCCCGACGTCGCCCGGTGGAACGGGCGTTCGCTGTCCAGCGGGCAGCTCGCTCAGATCCACGGCTTCACCGACGTGGACGGGAGCCGTCCCGACGCCTGGCGGTACCTCGCCGAGGTGGTCGACGAAGGCAAGCCCGCCGACGTCACCGGCTACCGCTGACCCCCGGGAGGAGACCGGCCACCACTGACCCCTGGTCTCCTCCCGCACGGGGCGGTGTCGACGCGCGGGGCGAACCGAAAAGCAAGTGCGACCTTCCCGGCAAGCGTGTGACGATCGGGCGATGTCGAAGGAATGGGCTCTTGACGAGCATGCGCATGCGGGACCCGAGCATCTCGACCCCGGCTTCGTCGCCGGGTTCGACCGCAAGCAGGGCCGGCCCGACCCCGCCGGGGATCTCGCCGTGCTGGGCGAGCACGGCGTGGGCGAGGCGGCGACCGTCGTGGACCTCGGCGCCGGGACGGGCCGGTTCAGCCTGGCCGCCGCGCGGCGGTTCCGGCGCGTCGTGGCGGTGGACATCTCCCCGGCGATGGGGAACCACCTGCGCGACCGCGCCGCCGAGGCCGGGCTCTCGAACGTCGAGGTCGTACGGGCGGGTTTCCTGTCCTACGACCACTCAGGCCCGCCGGCGGACGCGGTCTACACGCGCCACGCGCTCCACCAGCTCCCGGACTTCTGGAAGGCGGTCGCGCTCGACCGCGTCGCCCGGATGCTGCGACCGGGCGGCGTCCTGCGCCTGCACGACCTGATCTTCGACTTCCAGCCCGCCGAGGCGGACGAGATCCTCGACCGCTGGCTCGACGGCGCGGCCGACGATCCGGAGCGTGGCTACACGCGCGGGGACTACGCCGAGCATCTCCGCACCGAACACAGCACCTTCCGCTGGCTGCTCGAACCCATGCTGGAGGCGGCAGGCTTCGAGATCGTCGACACCGCCTACCACCAGTCGATCTATGGCGCCTACACGTGTGTCAGACGCTGATCTTTAAGAGTTGACTTATATAAGCGGTAGCTGCCAAGCTGTGCCCCGTGCACGCGTTCGACGTCCTCGGGGACCCGGTCCGTCGCCGGATCCTCGAATTGCTCGCCGACGGTGAGCGGTCGGCCGGCGAGGTCGGGGAGGTCGTCCAGGAGGAGTTCGGCATCTCCCAGCCCGGGGTGTCGCAGCACCTGCGGGTGCTGCGCGAGAACGGGTTCGCGACGGTCAGGGCCGAGGGCACCAAACGCCTGTACGCCGTGGACCCCGCGCCCCTTCGGGAGATCGACGTGTGGCTGGAGCGTTACCGCCGGTTCTGGAGCCAGGGGCTGGACGCCCTCGGCACCGAGCTCGCGCGGGGGCGGCGCGACCGTCGCGCGAGGGACCGGGCGAGCGCGTCGCCGCACAACCCCCTCGACCAGGAAGACCAGGAAATACCATGATCAAGATCGCAGTGACCAGCGTTTTCGTCGACGACCAGGCCAAGGCCCTCGCGTTCTACACCGACATCCTCGGCTTCGCGAAGAAGCAGGACGTCCCGGTCGGAGAGGACCGCTGGCTCACCGTGGCCTCCCCCGCCGGGCCCGAGGGCGTCGAGCTGCTCCTTGAGCCGAACGGCAACCCGATCGCCACGACCTACCAGCAGGCGCTCTTCGAGTCCGGGATCCCCGCCGCCTTGTTCGCCACCGACGACGTCCACGCCGAGTTCGAGCGCATGAAGGCGCTCGGCGTGGTCTTCACCATGGAGCCGACGGAGATGGGCACGGTGACCCAGGCGGTGTTCGACGACACCTGCGGCAACCTCATCGGCCTCGCCCAGTTCGGCTGACGGCCGCCCGCCCGGCGCTCCACCACCACGAAAGGGCACCACGGCACATGACCGACGTGTTCGGCAAGGACGACCCGATCTCGGGCACCGAGCGCGAGCTCGGCAGCCGGCACCGCGACGGGGGTGAGACGCGGACCATCCTGATGCGCCGGCGCTACGACGCCGAGGTCGAGGACGTCTGGGACGCCTGCACCGACCCCGACCGGCTGAGCCGCTTCTTCATGAGGCCCTCGGGCGACCTCCGGGAGGGCGGCACGTTCAGCTTCGAGGGCAACGCCGGAGGCAGGATCCTGCGCTGCGAACCGCCCCGGCGGCTCACGGTCACCTGGGTGTCCGGCGAGGTGGGCGACCTGCCGGAGGACCAGGTCGAGCTGCGGCTGTCGCCCAGCGGCGACGGCACCGAGCTGGAGCTCGAACACTCCTCGTTCGGCAAGATCACGGACCTCGTGCTCAACGACCCCGAGAAGGGCCTCTGGGGCCTCGGAGCCGGCTGGGAGCTGGGCCTGATCGGCCTCGGCACGTTCCTTCGCGGCGAGTTCCCGGACGCCGCGCCCACCGAGATCGGCGACCTGCCGGAGATCACCGACCTCGCCGACCAGATCAGCCGGGCCTGGGCGGGAGTGCTCGACGAGGCCGGGCTCACGTCCGGTCCTGGCAGGGGTACCGGCACCGCGTCCGATGACGGCGCGGCCTGACCGGCCGTCGTCCCGAAGCCCCTGCGCATCGCCTCCTCCACTGCATAACCTCTCACGGCCTTCAATGGAAAGCCTTATATCGGCCAGCGAATGGCAATCATCCGGCACCTTTCCCGCTCGCACGAGTGACGGGAATCTCGGGGCCGATCGGCCCCCTCATTAACCCGCCGAGCATGTCCATTATTTAGCGAAAAATCCAGATTTATCACCCTGCGACGGCGCGAGCCATGAGCCGGATCATCGACGGCAATTTCCATGATCAGACACCATCCTCACCGCAGAAGGCCTGATCAACCACCCCGAGGCCGATCGGCGAAGAACGATCACGTCCAGACAAAACACTTTTTGGATTTCCTCCTGAAACGGGAAGTCCGCGAAGCTTCGATGGACATGAGTGGCCTTGTGGCGTTTGTACGGGTACCGCTCGTGGAACCGTATCCGTAGACCGAGGCCATGATTCGCGGAGGATCGCGATGGCCATGTTCTCTGCCAGTCCGACCGGCATCAGCGATATACGTGTGGCGAGTCTGTGATGGGTGAGTTAGGAGATTCGAGACGCAGGCACCCCTTGAAAGGATCCAGCACGTCGGCCGCCTTGAGAGGAGAGCCCCGATGAGTCTGGCCGATCGCAGCGCTAAATCCGACATGTTGCTCCATCCCTATGTTCTGAGTGATCTCCCAGGCCCGCGCTCCGCGGAACTGCTCGCCCGGCAGGCCCAGCGGGAGTCGAACGCGCGAACCTACCCGCGCCGCCTTCCCCTGGCCATCGCGGACGCCTCCGGCAGCTTCCTGCGCGACCTCGACGGCAACACCTTCATCGACTTCCTCACCGGCGCGGGGGTCCTGTCGCTCGGGCACAACCACCCCGAGCTGGTACAAGCCGTGACCGGCCAGCTCACCCGCCTCACCCATGGCCTCGACTTCCCGACCCCGGCCAAGGACGCGTTCACCGAGGCACAGCTGTCCATGCTGCCCCCGGGACTGCGCGACAACATGAAGATCCATTTCTGCGGGCCCACGGGAGGCGACGCCGTCGACGCCGCGATCAAGCTCTGCAAGACCGCCACCGGCCGGGGTGACGTCATCGCCTTCCAGGGCGGATTCCACGGCAGCGGCCACGCGGCGATGGCCCTCAGCGGGCTCGTACGGCAGAAGCAGCCTGTGCGCAACGGCGTCCCGGGCATCCACTTCTTCCCCTACTCCTACTGCACCCGCTGCCCGCTTGGCCTGGTACCCGAGACGTGCGGCACCAACTGCGCCGGGCACCTCGAACGGTCGCTGCACGACAAGAACGGCGGCGTCCCGCTGCCGGCCGCAGTGATCATGGAGATGGTGCAGGGCGAAGGCGGGGTGATACCGGCCACCAAGGAGTTCGTCCAGCGGGTGCGCGACCTGACCCGCGAGCTGGACATCCCTCTCATCGTGGACGAGGTGCAGACCGGATGCGGGCGCACAGGCACCTGGTTCGCCTTCGAGCAGTACGACATCGAACCCGATGTCATCGTCGCGTCCAAGGCCCTGAGCGGCATCGGCATCCCGGTCGCGATCATCATGTACGACCGGCGGCTGGACGTCTGGGCGCCCGGCGCGCACATCGGAACCTTCCGGGGCAACCAGCTCGCGTTCGCCGCCGGGGCCGAGGCGGTGCGCATCATGCGGCGCGACGACGTGCTGGCCAACGTCCGGGAGCGCGGCGAGCAGATCGCCGACCGGCTCGCCATGCTGCCGAAGAACCCGTGGGTGCGCGAGGTGCGCGGCCTCGGCCTGATGTGGGGCGTCGAACTCGCCGAACCGCTCGACGGAAGCCCGGCCACCGAGCTGGCGCACGAGGTTCAGGCCGCCGCGCTGCGCCGGGGACTGATCATCGAGATCGGCGGGCGTGACGACTGCGTCCTGCGGATCCTCCCTCCGCTGAACGTGACCGCCGACGTCGTCGACACCGCGTGTTCCATCCTCGTCGACGCCATCGACGAGCGCTGCCTGGTGGCGGCCTGAGCCGGTCCGGCACCAGGGCATCTGTGGTGGTTGATGGAGGCAGCATGACCAGACAGGCCGACGTCCAGGACGTTCAGCGCTTCGATCCCCGGCCCGCGCCGCCGGCCGGCCAGATCCTGATCGGTGCGAAAGGCCCGCGGGCGGCCCGGCCAGGGGGCGGGGACAGGCTCGAAGCGCTGTTCGAGGAGCAGTGCGACCGGCTGCGTGCCGCCGAGCGTGGCGACCAGCGGGCGGTGGACGCGGGCGACGTCGTGCTCACCTACGACGAACTGGACGCGCGGGCGAACCGGCTGGCCCGGTACCTGCTCAAGCAGGGAGCCCGGCCCGGCGATCGGATCGCCCTGCTGTTCGACCACGCCGTGCACTCCTACGCCGGCATGCTCGCCGTCCTCAAGATCAACGCGGCGTACGTGCCGATGGACGCCGGCTTCCCCGCCGACCGGCTGGCGTACATCGTGCGGGACGCGGGCGTGCGGACGGTGCTCTCCCTGTCGCACCTGCGCGGTCGCGTCGAGCACGTCGACGCCGACATCCTTTACGTCGACGAGGCGGAGAGCCTGGTCGCCGCCGAGGACGACCGGCGCCTGACGGACGACGAGCGCGGGAGGCCCGTCGACGAGCTCTGCTACATCATCTACACGTCGGGGTCGACGGGCAGGCCCAAGGGCGTGGCGATCCAGCACGCCGGCATCTGCAACTTCGTCCGCGTCGCGGTCGAGGCGTACGAGATGCGGGCGGACGACCGGGTCTACCAGGGCATGACGATCGCCTTCGACTTCTCGGTGGAGGAGATCTGGGTGCCCCTGCTGTCCGGGGCGACCCTGGTCCCGCGACCGCCGGGCGTCACCCTGCTCGGCCGGGAGCTGTGGGAGTTCCTCCAGGCCGGCCGGGTCACCGCGCTGTGCTGCGTGCCGACCCTGCTGGCGACCCTCGACAAGGACCTTCCCGGCTTGCGCTTCCTGCTGGTCTCCGGGGAGGCGTGCCCCCCGGACCTCGTACGCCGCTGGCACCGCCCAGGCCGCAGGTTCCTCAACGTGTACGGCCCGACGGAGGCCACCGTCACCGCCACCTGGAAGGTGCTCCACCCGAGCGAGCCGGTGACCCTCGGCGTGCCGCTGCCGACCTACTCCGTGGTCATCCTCGATCCGGCCAAGGCGCGGGTGGTCCCCTCCGGAGAGCTCGGCGAGATCGGCATCGCGGGGATCGGCCTGGCCGGCGGGTACGTCAACCGCGACGACCTGACGGAACGGGCGTTCATCCCGGACTTCCTCGGGATACCGGACAACCCGTCGGGCCGTATCTACCGGACCGGGGACCTCGGCCGCGTCAACGACGACGGCGAGATCGAGTACCACGGCCGTATCGACACTCAGGTCCAGATCCACGGGTACCGCATCGAGCTGGCCGAGATCGAGTCGGTCCTGCTCCAGGTGCCGGGGGTCGCGCAGGCCGTGGTCGACACCTACGAGCCGGAGCCCGGGGTCGTCGAGCTGGTCGCCTACTACAGTCCCCGCGAGGGCACACCGCGACTCGGCCAGGAGGACATCTACCGGCAGTTGCGCGGACGCCTTCCCGGATACATGGTCCCCGCCTACGTGGAGCAGCTCCCCGACATCCCGATGCTGCTGAGCAACAAGGCCGACCGAAAGAACCTCCCGCCGCCGAAGGGCCCCCGCTGCCTGGCCACCACGCACGCCTACGTGGCCCCTGCCACGCCCGCCGAAAGCGTCCTGGCCGGCACGCTGGCCGAGGTCGTCGGCCTCGAACAGGTGTCGGCCGACAGCCACTTCTTCGACGAGCTTGGGGCGAACTCGCTGCTGATGGCGCGCTTCTGCGCCCGCGTCAGAGAGCGGACCGACCTCGCGCCGGTGTCGATGAAGGACGTCTACCTGCACTCCACGGTCAGGAGCCTGGCCGCGGCCCTGGCGGACGCGGCCCCCGCCACCGAGCCGCGGGTCCCGGCGGAACCGAGCCCCGCGGCGAGCACGGCGCGGTACCTCCTCTGCGGAGCCCTGCAGTTCCTGCTGTTCCTGGGATACGCCTACCTCACCGCCTCGGTGCTCGTCGCCGCCTTCCGGTGGATCTCGGCGGCCACCGGTCCCGCCGACGTCTACCTGCGGTCGCTGGTGTCCGGCGGCGCGATCTTCGTGGCGCTGTGCACCGTCCCGATCCTGGCGAAATGGGCGCTCGTCGGCCGCTGGAAACCCGGGGAGATACCCGTCTGGAGCCTGGCGTACGTGCGGTTCTGGGCCGTGAAGACCCTCGTCAGGCGAAATCCGATGGCGCTCTTCACCGGTTCCCCGCTGTATGTGCTGTATCTCAGGGCGCTGGGGGCCAGGATCGGCCCCGGCGTCGTCATCCTGTCCAAGAACGTTCCCGTCTGCACCGATCTGCTGGCGATCGGCGGCGGCACCGTCATCCGCAAGGACGCGTATTTCCCCTGCTACCGGGCCCGTGCGGGCGTGATCGAGACGGGCCCGATCACCCTGGGGAATGACGCGTTCGTCGGCGAGGCGACGGTGATCGACATCGGCGCCACGCTCGGCGACGGGGCCCAGCTCGGGCACTCCTCGTCCCTCCAGTCGTCCCAGTCCGTTCCGGACGGCCGGCGCTGGCACGGCTCCCCCGCGCAGCCGACCACCACTGATTACCGGACGGTCGAACCCGCCGAATGCGGCACCTGGCGCAGGGCCCGCTTCGGCGCCCTGCAACTGCTGAGCGCGCTGCTCGTGTACATCCCCCTGACCCTCGGCGGCACGTACCTGCTCGGCACCCAGGTGCCGAGCCTCGCCGCGCTCACGGAGCGTTCCGCGGAACCGGTGGGCCGGCAGCTGTTCTGGGAGGCCCTGGTCACCTCCGGCGTGCTGTTCTTCGGTGCCGTCGCCGCCGGGCTCGCCCTGGTGGCCACCGTGCCCCGCCTGCTGAACCTCGCCGTCACACCGGGCAAGGTGCATCCCCTGTACGGCTTCCGCTACGGGGCGCAGCGTGCGATCACGCGGATCACCAACGTGCCGTTCTTCATGTACCTCTTCGGCGACAGCTCGTACGTCGTGAACTACCTCCGCGGCGTCGGGTACGGGCTGTCCACGGTCGAGCAGACGGGGTCCAACTTCGGCCTCGAACTCAAGCACGAGTCGCCTTACCTGACCTCCGTCGGCGGCGGCACCATGGTCTCCGACGGCTTGTCGATCATGAACGCGGACTTCTCCAGCACGTCGTTCCGCGTGTCACGCACGTCGGTCGGGGCACGCACCTTCGTCGGGAACAACATCGCCTACCCGTCCCAGAGCCGGGTGGGCGACAACTGCCTCCTCGCGACGAAGGTCATGATCCCCATCGACGGCCACCTGCGGCAGGACGTCGGGCTGCTGGGCTCGCCGTGCTTCGAGATCCCGCGCTCGGTGCAGCGTGACAGCGGCTTCGACCACCTGAAGACCGGCGAGGAGTTCCGCCGCCGCCTGTCCGCCAAGAACAGGCACAATCTCGTCACCATGGCGCTCTACCTGCTCGTACGGTGGATCTACGTGTTCGGCGTCACCCTTCTGTCCCTGCTCGCCGTCAGGCTGTACGGCCTCCTCGGCACGGCCGCCGTCGCCGCGGACATCGTGCTCACCCTGGTGTTCACGGCCGGATACTTCGTGCTGGCCGAGCGCGTCGCCATCGGGTTCGGGAGGCTGGAGCCGAGGTTCTGCTCGATCTACCAGCCGTATTACTGGTGGCACGAGCGCTACTGGAAGCTCAGCGTCACGACGCACCTGGACGTGCTCAACGGCACCCCGTTCAAGAACCTCTTCTGGCGGTTGCTGGGCGTGCGACTCGGGCGCAGGGTGTTCGACGACGGCGGCTACATGCCGGAGAAGACGCTGGTCACCGTCGGCAGCGACTGCACGCTGGCGGAGGGGAGCCTGATCCAGGCCCATTCGCTGGAGGACGGCACGTTCAAGTCCGACCACATCGTCATCGGGGAAGGCTGCACCGTCGGGATGAGGGCACTCGTGCACTACGGGGTCCGGATGGGCGACGGGGCCGTCCTCGACCCCGACTCCTTCCTGATGAAGGGCGAGGAGCCGGCCCCCCACGCCCGATGGCGCGGCAACCCGGCCAGACAGATCTAGGACCCGCCGCTGTCAGCGCGTGGCGGCGGCCCGGTAGCGCAGGCCGTCCATCAGCAGGTCGAGCAGGCGGCGGGCCTGGTCGCGCTGGGCGGGCTCGCCGGCGGCGAGCGACACCCCGCCGAGGCTCGCCAGCACGTCGCCCGGTTCGGTGTCCGACCGTACGGTCCCCGCCGCCGCGCCCGCCTGGAGCAGCATCGAGATCGCGGCGATCAGCCGGTCGCGGCTCTGCTCGTACGGGTTCCCGCCGGAGGCGATGACCACTCGCAACGCGTCGGCCATGCCCCGCTTGGTCGTCATGTAGTCGACGAAGTGATCCATCCAGGTGCGTGTCGCCTCGTCCGGCGGCATGGCGCGCAGGAGTTCCGCCGCGGCGTCGCACAGCCTCGTCAGCTCGTTGCGATAGGCCGCCTCGATGAGCGCCTCGCGGGTCGGGAAGTGGCGGTACAGCGTGCCGATGCCGACGCCCGCGGCCTTCGCGATCGCGTCGAGCGTCACGTCTGGCCCGTCCTGGGAGAACGCGCGAACGGCGACGTCGAGCAATCGGTCGCGGTTGCGCCGCGCGTCGGCGCGCAGCGGTCGAGGCCCTTCGGCCGGCACGTTCCCCTCCTCGTCGGTCCGTTTCGCCAACTGTCCCACTTCGGAGCCCGGCTTGCTAAGCGGAGGAACCTCCGATTAGAGTGGCACGTAGTGGAGGATCCTCCGTTTTCACCAGCGTACCGGCTTGGCGGCCCGATCCGGGTAGCCGAGCGAGACGGGAAACATCATGACTTCGACCACGCCCATCACCACGCCGTTCAGCGCCCGGTCCACGGCTGCCGAGGTCGTCGACGGCATCGATCTCACCGGCCGCCGCGCCATCGTGACCGGAGGGGCGTCCGGCATCGGCATCGAGACCGCACGGGCGCTCGCCGGGGCGGGCGCGGAGGTCACACTGGCCGTCCGCGACCTCGACGCGGGTGAGCGCACCGCGAACGACATCATCGCGACCACCGGCGACAAGCAGGTCCTCGTCGCGCCGCTGGACCTCGCCGACCGGGCCTCGGTGGCGGCCTTCGTCACCGCGTGGGACGGCCCGCTGCACATCCTCGTCAACAACGCCGGCGTGATGGCCTCGCCAGAGACGCGCACGCCCGAGGGGTGGGAACTGCAGTTCGCCACGAACCACCTCGGCCACTTCGGCCTGACCACGGGGCTTCACCGTGCGCTGGCGGAGGCCGGCGGCGCCCGCGTCGTGTCGGTCAGTTCCAGCGGGCACCTGCGCTCGCCGGTCGTCTTCGAGGACATCCACTTCCGGGAGCGCCCCTACGAGCCGTGGGCCGCGTACGGGCAGTCCAAGACGGCCAACATCCTGTTCGCGGTCGAGGCGAGCACGCGCTGGGCGAACGACGGCATCACCGTCAACGCGCTGATGCCCGGCGCCATCCGCACCAACCTCCAGCGGCACGTCACCGACGAGGACCTGGAGCGGATGCGCAACCAGAGCGGCGGCGGGTCGTACACGTGGAAGACGCCCGAACAGGGCGCCTCCACCTCCGTGCTGGTCGCCACCTCGCCCCTGCTCGAAGGCGTCGGAGGCCGGTACTTCGAGGACTGCGCCGAAGCGGCCCCGAACCAGCCGGGCACCCGCCGCGGCGTCGCCGCCTACGCCCTCGACCCCGAAGCCGCCGCCCGCCTCTGGGCCGTGTCCGCCGACACCCTGGCCGCGTGACCTCCCGGCCGCGGCCAGACGCGTCGCCTACTCCACGAGGTGCTCCTCCGGGTCAGCGGTCAGGGCCGGTGAGGCGGCGGTCGCCCTGGGTGGTGACGACGAACACCTGCCAGTTGTAGTAGGCGTAGTAGTTCCTGATGTCCTGCTTCATCTGGCGCGCGTGCAGCAGCACCGCGTCGACGTACGCCTGGGAGTGGTTGTAGGCGTACAGCGCGCGCCGGTAGTCGCGCGGTGCCCCCGACGCGTGCAGGTAGTTGGCCGCGGCGAGCAGGGCGTCCCGGGTGTCCTGGATGTCACCGCCCATCCCGTAGGCGGCCCATGTTCCCGGCATGAACTGCATGGGTCCCTTGGCGCCTGTGTAGCTCGGTGACCTCACGCGGCCGAACTTCGTCTCGACGAACATCACCGCGGCCAGCACCTCCCACTCGACGCCGAACCGGCGCTCGGCATGCCGGAAGTGGCCGAGCAGGACATCCGCGGGCTTGGGCGGCTGGACACGGAACTTGGCCGACCCGGTGATGGGCCGGACGAGGGAGCGCAGGTCGCGGATGGCCGTCACGTTGTCTTCCGCCTGCCTGGCCAGGGCCTTGGGCAGCCGGGCGTAGGTTCGGGAAGCGACCTTCGGATCGCCGGCCAGGTACCGGTAGACGCGCTGCTGGTGCAGCGCAAGCAGCACCACCGGCTCGGGCGCCTCCCCCTTGGCGGGATTCCCCTCGCGCACCCAGTCATCGGTGGCCTGCCGGAGCCGCGCGGTGGTGCTGATCAGGGACTCGGCCAGCCGTGACGGGTCCTTGGGGATCGCCGCGTCCGGGGCCGGGAGGACGGGCACCTCCCGTGAGGACTCCTTCGCCGGCGGCGACACCGCCCGCCCTGGGGCCGTACGCGTCGCGGTCTGGTTGGGCGTGGCCGTTGAAGCGGCACCTTGCGAGCCGGCGCATCCGGAGATCGAGACGGCCACGCTGACGAGCGAGGCGACCAGCAACCTCCCGCGCGACCGGCCCACGCCCCTGCCAGGTTGCCCGCGGCCCGAGGCGTCCCCCTCGATGGGCGTCGTGAGCCCGACCGGCCGGCGGTCCTGCCATGCGATCTGTGCGTGCTGATCCTTCATCGGTCCCAACGTACGCGCAGCGGCGACCTGCGAGGCGGATTTCCTGTGCGACGCCGGCCGCGGGCTCACTCGGAACCTTAGTGACAAGCTCTCTCGGGCGTCGGGCACTCGTAACCGGGATCGTCGAAGCCCCCCGGTGGACCATTCCGAGCATGCCGGGGTCAGTCGTCCTCCTGCGGGCACCCCTGCCTGACTTGATGCGGTCAAGCCATGAAAAATACAGGGTTGGGCAGCCGTCGCGTAGCGCACCATTGCCAGTGAATGGCCAGGTCATCGCCACTTCGCCCACCTTGGGCAGCGCAGGGAACGGTCTCCACTTTGTTGGTGGACTATCCAAACTAATCGCGGTCGGTTACTGTCGCGGCGACGCATTTGGGAGCGCTCCTGCAACTCGGATCACGCGGAAGATCGGAGACCCAACGTGCCATCACATCCTCATGCCCGGGCCGCCCGTCGATGGGCCGTCCGTACCACGGCCCTGCTGACCGCCATGGCGGCCTGCCTGGTGGTCTGGGCCGGCGCCGCCTCCGCCCACGGCTCGCTCGTGGACCCCGCCTCCCGTCACTACGGCTGCTGGCAGCGCTGGGGGAGCGACTTCCAGAACCCCACCATGGCGCAGCAGGATCCCATGTGCTGGCAGGCGTGGCAGGCCGACACGACGGCCATGTGGAACTGGAACGGCCTCTACCGGATGAACCTCGGCGGCAATTTCCAGGCCGCGGTCCCGAACGGCCAGCTGTGCAGCGGCGGACACGCCGAGAACGGCCGCTACAACGCGATGGACGTTCCCGGCGCGTGGAAGGCGACGAATACCCGCAACAACTTCACCGTCAAGCTGTGGGACCAGGCCGGCCACGGAGCCGACTATCTCCTCGTCTACGTCACCCGTCAGGGTTTCGACCCCACACGTCAGGCGCTCACCTGGAACGACCTCCAGTTGCTGACGCCGGGTAGCGGGCAGGAATCTCACCTGCCCGCCCCCACAGATCCGGACGTGAACCTCTCGATTCATCCGGCTCGTGCCGTCCAGTCGCCAGGTC